>NZ_JAWRHZ010000034.1:0-6070 GCF_040308045.1 Proteiniborus sp. | reverse complement strand
TGTATACATAGTAGCTTGTTTCTGAATCTAAATCTCCGATTTTTGATTTTTCTATCATATTCCCATTATCATCATATGTGTATTCAGTTACCTGCTGTATTTCCCATTTTAATATCGCTGTTTTACTAGAAGGAATAACATTATCTGTTTCTAGGGTTATCGGGTTTTCACTTGCTGCTTTATGGTTATAGCCAGGTAAGTCGCCTATCGGTGGTTCTATAAAATCTACTATTATCCTTGCATTTGCTTCTATATTGTCTATTTGTGCTGTTAATATTATCTCTTCAGTTCCTGGTGGAGGTACCGGAATTTTTGATATGTCTATACTCTGGTCCGTTTCAATTGATTGAATTACTGTACCGTCATCTAGATACCATGCTTCTACACTTTTACCCTTTGTATTTATTAGTTGCAGCTTTGGACTATAACTTGTCCATATTGCTTCTTCTAGTATAATATCAGGTGCTAATGTTCCATCATATAATATCCCTGTCAGTGTGAATATTTGTCTTTCTCTATTATTTAGTTTGACTTCATTAGGGGTTATAGTTAATTCTTTTAAATTTTTCATTGAAGTAATTGCATCTATATATATACTTTTCTCTAAATGGTCTAACTTTACTGTAACTTTGATTTTCTCATATCCTATACCATTATAGTCTACATTTACTTCCTTTCCTATATTTGTGTCAAAGGTTAGTTTGCTTGAGTCACTACTCCATATTGCAGTGCTTAACTGTAATTCGGTTGCTTCTGTGCCATTCCAACATTTACCTGATAGATTAAGCTTTGCAGGGTTACCTTTTAATACATAATTTTCTTCTGTAGTTATTACTATTTCTTTTACTTCATTTTCTGAAAAGATACCATATATATTAGTCGTTATTTCAAGTCCTTGAATTATCGCTTTTATCTGTATATTTTGTGCTTTGTTTGTACTCGCATTATAATTAGCGACAACTGTTTGCCCTTCATTAGGTTGAAATACTAAATCAGGGGAACTGCTATACCATTTGACTGAATTCGATAAATAATCTGGTAAATCTAATCCTTCTAAATTTAGGGGTATACTTGTACCATTTGCTATATAGTCTTTTTCTTTTTGTATTTTTATTTTATCTATATCTATTTCTTTAGATACTTCGAAGCTTTCAACCGTTCTTATTAATCTATTATTACTATCATAATCATAATTAATATTATGATCGCTGATGGAATCAAATTGTACTACTATGCCATTTATTGTGTGATTGTATTTATATCCTTCAGGATAAATAGTATTTTTATCTATTATGTTACTATTTCTATCATAAGTATAATTTGTCTTAGGATTATTTTCTTCATATACTTCAAGTACTCTATCTAGCGCATCATATCTATAAATTGTTCCTATTCCATTTTTTGTTTTACTCAGTTGATTTCCTACTTTATCATATGTGTATTGATAGCTTTCTATAATTGAACCATCTATTTTTTTGTTTGTAAGTGTTATTAAGTTGTTTATCCCATCATATGCGTATTCTTCTCCTGCCCCATTTGGATATGTTACGCTTTTTCTGCTTCCATCTGAATAATACTCATATGTTGTGGTGGCTCCATCTGCGGTTACTGTTTTTAGTCTATTTCTATTATCATAGGTATAGGTTGTATTTTTACCAAAGTAATCTATCATTTTTGTTCTATTGCCATTGTTATCATACTCATAGTAAATATTTTTGTTATTTGGCTGTATTTCTTTTTTTAACTTTCCATTTTCATAATATTCATATCTTGTTGTTCCTGTACTATCTGCCATAGTTAGTGCGTTACCTACATTATCATAGGTATATGATATGTTAATATTTCCTATTGATTCTGCTGTCAGCCTGTTTCTGTTATCATAGATATGGGTTGTTGTTTGGCCTTTTTTGTCTATTTTCTTTGTTATGTTTCCTATACCATCGTATTGTATATATTCTGGTTTTCCTGATGAATCTACTTCTTTTATTAGTCTGCCTAGTTCATCGTAATATCTATTTGTGGTATTTCCTTTTGCTGTGGTAATTTTTGTTATATCGTCTAGTTCATCGTACTGGTATTTTGTTTCTTCTCCTAGTGCATTTATAACTGAGATTAGTCTTCCTAGGTCATCATAATTATAGTTTGTTCCGTTTCCATTTGCATCTATTTTTTTTATTAGGTTTGCTATATAGTCATAATAATAGCTTGTTGTATATAGTGTTGGTGAATTTTTATCTGGTTTTGCTTGCTCTTTTGTAAGATTTCCTTTTTTATTGTAGTAATAGTAATGGTAATCTCCTTCTTCGTCTATCTCTATTTTTTTGTTTTCTCCGTCATAATATTCTATTGATTTATATGATGAGTCTGGATTTGTTATTTTTGTTATTCTGCCTAATGTATCATATTCATGTTCCGTTATATTCGCATTCCCATCTATTATATAATCTATTTGTCCTAGTGAATTGTAATGATTTTCTTCTAGTGTTATCCATGTGCTATTCTTTTTTTCCTGTTTCTTTATTAAGTTTCCTAGCCCATCATATATATTTCTCTTTTGATGTCCATTTTCATCTGTTGCTATTACTATGTTTGATAAGTCATCATATTGTATTCTCTTTTGTGTAGCATCTGGATTTATTTGTTTTGTTAGTCTTCCTAAATTATCATATTCATATGTCGTTATGTTATTATTTCCATCTGCATATAATATTAAATTCCCTGTATTAAAATCATAGCTATATTTTTCTTCTATTACGGTATTAGTACCATTATAATCCTTTACTGCTATATAGCTTTTGGTCATATAGCCATAATTATATGTTGGACTATATTCATAGTTATTTAGCACAAAGCTTCCATCTTCTTTTATAACTTTTTTTGTTTTCATATTCCCATAACTATCGTAGGTATAATAAGTCATGATTGGCTTGTCTACTCCATTTACAATATGTTTCTGCTTTTTCCAATCAATATTTCCATTAAATTGATTCACTCCATATTCTGTTTTTTGTATAGTTGTTGAGTCTATATTTCTTGCTTCACTAGTTAATTGATGATAGTTATTTTCATATGTATAGGTAGTTTTATATCCTAGTTCGTCTATATATTCTAATAGGTCACCATAATCATTATAATTATACCTTATTTCTTTTGCTAAGCTTGTCCCTGTTGATGGAGTGTATGATTTTAAAGTCACTATTGCTGGAAGTTTGTTTGTGTCATAGTTATAAGCATTTTCTTTTAACTGTATTGCTCCATTTTCTTTTATTTGATCGCTAGTTTTGAGATGCATATAATTAAATGTGTATATTCCCTTAGTGTTTTTTGAATCTGTAATTGTTGTATTATAGGTAAAAGTAGTAGGCAATGATGATGGGTTTTTATTTGTGGGATACCCTGTATAATTATCTGCACTATAGCTGTAGGATAATTTATTATATGATATGGCATTTTCTACATCTTCTCTTGTTAATATCCTAAAATATTCCTCGCTCCCGCTACTGGACAAGTTTCGCACAGATTTCTCATAAGTATATTTTGTATTTGCTCCTGTTGGATATGCTATTTTTGTCAAATTTGCATATACATTATTTGTATTTCTGCTTGATTTGCTGAAAAATGAGAATTTTCCTGTTTCAATGCTATAGTCAAAGGTAGTTTCTCTGCCTTCTTGGTCAATTATTTTTTTTAATGCATAGTCACTGGAATAACCTTGTATTGGTTCTAATATACATTGTACTGATGTATTATCTGGTGCTGTTATTATTACTTTTTTACCTGTAGAAGTATTCTGATAAGATATATTAATAACTCTTCCTAATGTGTCTGTAATTTTATTAATTACTGGATGACCATTAATAACTATATGCTGGAATTTAATGGTGTTTTGATATATATCTTGTATAGCTAATAGACTTCCGTCGTTTGCAAAGTAGTTCTTTGTACCGTTACTATATATTAAAACATATGCTGAGGGCCTTTCTCCATTTGAGTAACTTCCATTATCAGTTTCCAATCTCATATCTTTTAATGTATATTTTTCTAAGTTTGAATCTCCTACTATTGATGTTATATTTATTCTATATACACTACCATCTCCTAAATGCAAATATTTTGAGCCTCCATCACTTTCTATTGACGGAAACCCAAGTGACCATCCTGATCCTAGATTGTTATTAAGTTCTGTATAAGTATTTGGATTAGTAGTGTTAATATAGTATTCACCGCACAGAAATTCATAGATATCTGCATTACGAACAACTATTAAATCTGTGCCATCAGCCCAATATCCTGGTATAATATAACTGCTATTTTCCCAGTCTATTGCATCATTTCTAGCTCTAGAATATGTGTCATGGGTATGAGTACTTACTAATCTTGTAGGCTTATATTCTCCGATTCCTATCCAATTACTCCAATATTGAGTTTCATATTTTTTTACTTTATAATCATAATCTTCTTCAATATAATAGTCAGGTTCATAAAAAGCAGCTTGTTGTGAGTTATACCTTAACGTAATATCTATGTCTAAACCATTTCTTCCTGATAAACTTAGTAGGCTAATGTTATATTCGAGAGCCCCTGTATTTAGTAATATATTCTCATTATTATCGTCTTTTATGCTATATGGTACACTAAAATATTTTTCATAGTTTACAGGTGATTCACCTGTCATTTCAGCATCTTTATTTGAACTATCTGCACTTCTATTTGCTTCATAATTAATTATCTTTTTCATAATATCTTTTACTTGAAGATCGTTTTGTTTTGCATAGCTTAACAAGTCAATTATATCTATAGTATACCTATCAAGAATATCATTAATACACATTATTTCATCTTCTGTATATGTACTTCCGATGGATTTTATAACTTCTTGCTTATTGAAATCCTCACTTTTAATTAACAATTGTGTTATCTGTAATCCAAAGGCTGAAGATACTATAAAGGCTGGCTTAATGCTTTCTATACTATAACCTTCTAATAGCAAACCTAATATTGTATCAATCTCATCTGATGTAAGATTTATTCTCTCGTTAAAATACTTTAGTCTGATTAACTCTTTATCAACTAATACTATATCCTTTTTTGCTAATAGTAGACTTTCAACTTCATCGATAGATAAAGAGTATTCTTTTACTCTAAAAGCTATATTGATCGCATCTATTAAGGAATATCCTTTTAATTCACACTCTTTAATAATTCCTTCATCTATATTATAAATGCTTTGTACTAGTTCTTTTTCTTCTTCTGTTAATTCACTATACCTCTCTTTTTTATCTAGTATCTCAAATATCAATGAAAATTGTACTTTATTTTCATTTTCTAAGTATACCTCTTGTGAAACCGTGCTCTCATTGTTACTAATTATATTTAGATTATCAATAACTGTATTCTCTGTGACAACTTCATATGTATCTTCTGTTACTATTTCATCGGCTATTATATTTCCTGCGTCACTTGAGTAAATAGCTTCTGGTGTTAAAAAAACATCTGTAAATGTCATACATACTAGCAACACTAATGAAGTTACTCTACTTAGTTTCCTAATATTCATATCATTATCCCTCCTTTTCAAATAAATTTTTTAATTGAATAAATTATACAATCTTTTATTTGAATTTTTTGTAGATAATTATATTAATAAATTAATATTTTTCTTATTTTTTATTCTTTTTATTACAAAAGTTATAGTATTTCGATAACAATCTAGGTAAAATCCTTTTTTTCTACTGTCTAATTGACTGGTAACAGTCTATTGTAAGGGAAGCATATCATAGGAAGCTTTTCTTGAAACTCATTGACGGAAAGTTCTTAAAGCAAAAATGCTAAAGTAGAACTTTCCTATTCGTTATAAAAGCATTTATTAGGCCTCATAATCAAAGACCAAATAAAGAATGTATTTTTATTTCTTCTAATGTGTAAAGTTTATTATTTTCTGTGCTACTTCTTCTAAATCCTTACCATTTATATCTGAACTTAAGCTTTCTTCTCCAATCTTTGCTGTTTTACAACCTGCACTTTTACCTGCTTCAATATCTGTTTCCATATCGCCTATTATCCAGCTATT
>NZ_JAWRHZ010000033.1:0-25015 GCF_040308045.1 Proteiniborus sp. | reverse complement strand
CTGTCAAGGGTGGCGGAGAATACAGAACAAATATCTTTTACTCAATAAAGTCTTTCTGTGTTCCTATTAATTTACCAATATTCCAATTGCTTGAAAAATATTTTGTATTTAAAGGTTCATTTAAGCTGATATTTTTTGCTTCGTTTTTTCATAACTTACTTTACACTACCTACGCTTACGAGGTTAGCTGTCGGGTTAGGGCTAAAGGGTAGCCCTTCCTAAAATAGGATTCACCCCTAAAAATTGGTTCCCCCGCTTCTTTAAAGAATTCAGCGATAATATATTTATTTAAATGTTTATGATTATTCTTTACAATTATAACATATAATACCTTTATTTACAAGATAAAATTTCACTTTTTTGAATCCAAATAAAAAATCTGATAAATATACACCATAACTTTCTTAATAATGCAGATATTTTTATTTATACATTTTAAAGTCCTATTTTGCTTGTTACATAAGTATACTCTTTTCTATTGCTCTAAAATACTCTTGTTTTTACTAACATAATCCACTATTGCTTTTTTTAAAGCAATAGGTCCAAGTAATGAACAATGTACTTTCTCAGAAGGTAATCCTCCTAATGCAGTAATTATATCTTCATTAGAAATAGCATATGCAGCCATCAGTGGTTTACCCTTTGCTAATTCAGTAGTCATACTAGTAGTTGAAATAGCACCTGCACAACCATGTACCATAAACTTAATATCTGTTATATAATAATTATTAACAGAAATAGTTACCTCTATATAATCTCCGCACCCAGGATCACCTGCTACACCCATACCATCAGGCTTTTCAATTCTTCCTACATTTCTTGGATTCATAAAGTGATCTAGAGCCTTTTGAGAATACAAGCTATTTTCCATATTCAAAATATACTCTCTCCTTTCTTTTATTAGCATATGCCATTTTCAGTTTCTATTATATACCACATTGGGCATATGTCAATAATTTTTTTAAATCTTAAAACTTTATAAAATAGTATAAAGCCTTCAAATCTCAAAGTTTTTAATGTATACTTGATTTTGAAATGTATATCCATTTTAAATAAAATTTGCTAATTCAAAATTATTTATTTAAAATAAGTATGTTATATGATAAACTTATTTTCAAATTCTTATTTCAATAAATATGGAGGGAACAGCAATGGGGAAGGTTTTAAGCATTAATATAAGTAAGCAAAGAGGTGTAGAAAAAATACCTGTAAAACAGGTTAATGTAATCAAAGGCTGGGGACTAGAAGGGGATGGCCATGGTGGAGACTGGGACAAACAAGTTAGTGTCTTGCCTATTGAAGCATTAGCAAAAGTACCCAAAGAAATGATAGAGGAAGTTGCTAGCGGAGGATATACTGAGAACTTCACTATATCTGGTATTGAATTGGATAACATGTCCATAGGAACAATTTTAAAAATAGGAGAAGCAGAAATTGTAATTTGTCACATCGGCAAAGAAAAGTTCAAGGAACACAATCGTCATTATATAGTAAGTAGAGAAGGAAGATTCGGAAGAGTAATAAAAAGTGGCATAGTTAAAGTAGGGGATTTAGTAGACATTATTAAATAATCCAGTCTTTAAACTACTCTACCACATCTCCTTGTGGAGTTTAAAACAGATTTTGTACTATATACCAACAGTGCCGAGTTCTTCAATATTTTAGATATTATGTCATTATGATGCACGAGTAAAAGGGGTGTTGGGGTTGAAGTCATGATTTTCCAAAAGATACTCATGAATATATTTTTCCACTTCAATTCCTACATTTCTAAGCCCTTGATTTCCAAACATCACGTTATATTCTAGTAAATAATAGTTATTACTTACTACAGCTATGTCAAATCCTGCATGATTTACATCTAAAGTAGCAGCAACCCTTTCCACTAATTCAATAGCTTCTAAAGGAATATTATTATAGTCGTAGCTAGCTCCCTTTGCAATATTATTATGGAATTCACCTTCACTAGCTATCCTCCAATAAGCACCTATTACCTTATTCCCAACATATACTATTCTTAAATCCCTATCTATTGGAAGCCTTTCTTGAATATATAAAATTTCATTGTTTTCTATATATCTTTTTAATTCACTCCTATTATTTACAAGAAAAACTCCTCTACCCATAGAGTTTTTTATTTCCTTAGCAACTAATGGATATTCAAACTCTTCTTCAATAATCTCAATATTTGCATTATCCTTACCTATTATTTGAGTATAAGGAACATTTTTAGGAAATGTTGCCCATAGCGCTCTAGTAGTCTCAATCTTATTGTGACCTAGCTGGTAAGTGCTAATATTGGGAAATATCTTCTTCTTAAGACCATAGACCAAAGAATTTACCTGCCAATACTCAGGAAATAATATATAGTCAGCTTCCTTAATTTTTTCAATTTCTTTAAATATGTTTTCTGGTTTAATATAAGTTACATTTGGTATCCCTATGGTTTTTAAGGGATTGAAAGTAACTAACTTCATTCTAACACCACTTTCAAGACAGGATAAAAATATTTTACTATCATAAAAGTGATTTTACAATATTTTTTTGTTTAATTTTGTGACTATTTTTTGCAAATTGTTTCTAGCAAACAAATAATTTTTAAGGGTTTCTTTGCAAGATTTTAAAGGGTTTTTAATAGAAAAATTGAATATGGTTTATAGTATCTTTTATAAAAATCTGTATGAACAGGTGATAGATGTGAATGATTTCATTAGATTTAAAATAATAACAGAAGATAGAATTGGCATGACATTAGCTATATTATCTGAAATTTATGCAGCTAATATAAACCTTGATTCTTTAGAAGTGTCTCCCAAAAAAGTCTGTGTAAAAATAAAAAGTATAGGTAATAATGAAAAAAGATTGTTAATGAACAAATTAGCAAAATTAGATGGAGTAATTTCTATAAGCGAAATAGAACTACTTTCATATGAAACAAATGAAAGAAAACTCCATGCTATTATTAACTCAGTTGATGATGGAATAATTTCTGTAAATAAAGATTTCAAAATAGAATTTTTTAATAATTATTGTGAAAGTATTTTTAATTGTAAAAAAGAAGATGTTTTAGGAACAGATATCAGAAAACTAATAAATAATAACTCGTCTATAGCTAGCTTAATTGGAGAGGGAAATAAAAATAATGAGTTTCAATTTAATATTGAAAGCTCAAATAACAAGCAGTATATAACTACAGAAAGCCTTATTAAGGATGATAATAATAAAATCCTTGGAGCTGTAATATCTATAAAAGATGCAAAAAAAACTATACAAATAGCAAATATTATTTCTGCCAATAACGAAGATGTGTTTAAAAATATTATTGGAAATAGCCCAGCAATAGAAAAAGTCAAAGAAATGTCTAGGTTAGTAGCTAAAAACGATTCAACCATTTTATTGCGGGGAGAAAGTGGCACTGGAAAAGAGCTAT
Source organism: Proteiniborus sp. (assembly GCF_040308045.1). Taxonomy (NCBI): domain Bacteria; kingdom Bacillati; phylum Bacillota; class Clostridia; order Eubacteriales; genus Proteiniborus; species Proteiniborus sp. The sequence goes on along the minus strand of NZ_JAWRHZ010000033.1, from coordinate 21,585 downwards.
TTGCAAAAGCTATTCAAAACCTAAGCAATAGAAAAAACAAAAGCTTAGTAACACTAAATTGTGCAGCCTTGCCTGATAGTTTAATTGAAAGTGAGCTATTTGGTTATGAAAAAGGAAGCTTTACTGGGGCAATTGAAGATGGAAAAGACGGCCTTTTTAAAGAAGCTGATGGTGGGACACTATTTTTAGATGAAATCGGTGAGCTTTCTGGAGCAATGCAGGCAAAACTTCTAAGAGTCCTACAAGAAAAATGTATTAGAAAAATAGGTAGTACAAAAGAAGAAAGAGTTGATGTCAGAATTATTGCAGCCACTAATAAGAATCTTGAAAAAATGATTTATAATAATACTTTTAGGGAGGATTTGTATTATAGACTTAATGTAATACCTATATATATTCCGCCTCTTAGAGAAAGACTTGATGATATCCCACTTTTTGTATCTCATTTTATAAATCATTTAAATAAAAAGCTAAATAAAAAAGTAGAAGGAGCAGAATCAGAGTTTATATATAGACTTATGAAACATAGTTGGCCAGGCAATGTAAGAGAACTACAGAATGTAATAGAAAGAGCAATGAATCTTTGCGAAAACAAATTATTGAAAACAGAAAACTTAATCATAACATCTCATAAAATTGCATCGGAATTCCAAACTCTTTCTAATTGCAGCAATGACCTTCCTCTAAAAGAATTAATCGAGAATTGCGAGAAAAATGCTATTATAAATGCTTTGAGGGAAAATAAAAGTATTAGAAAAGCAGCTAAAGTTTTAGGTGTTTCCCACACTACTATAATAAATAAAATTAAAAAATACAATATAAAGTGGTGATATAATTTTCCATATGGAAACTTATATCACCACTTTTATTGACTTTATGGTTTGAATTTTTTCCGCTATTTTTTATTCTAATTTATATACTACACAAAGTAGCTATTTAAAGCCTTTATAATCTCTATTTTTTATTTGTATAGTTCTGGTACAATTATTGCTTCTATAATTAGTAACAAATAATATTAATTAGGGAGGGTTTTTATGGATAGAGATAAGCTAGAAAAAATGGGATTTGGAACAAAGGCTATACATGGAGGACATAAAAAGGATATAACAACAGGTGCATTAGTTACTCCTATTTATCAAACTTCAACCTTTGTATTTGATTCTGCTGAACAAGGAGGAAGAAGATTTGCATTAGAAGAAGACGGATATATATACACTAGATTAGGCAACCCAACAAACTCTCAGGTTGAAGAAAAGGTAGCAATATTAGAAGGTGCAGAAGCGTGTATGTCAACTGGTTCTGGTATGGGTGCTGTATCTTCAGCTTTATGGACGGCATTAAAGGCTGGAGATCATGTTGTTGCTGCGGAAACCCTCTACGGTTGCACTTTTGCTTATTTAAATCATGGTTTAACTAGATTTGGTGTTGAAGTTACTTTTGTAGATACTTCTAACCCAGAAAATGTTAGAAACGCCATGAAAGATAATACTAGAGTAGTGTACCTAGAAACACCTGCAAATCCAACTTTGTTAATTACTGATATTAAAGCCATATCTGATATTGCTCATGGAAAAGAAGATTGTCTAGTAATAGTAGATAATACCTTTGCTACACCATATATTCAAAGGCCAATAGAGCTTGGTGCTGATGTAGTTGTACATTCAGCTACAAAATATTTAAATGGCCATGGTGATGTAATTGCTGGATTTGTAGTAGGTAAACAAGAATTCATAAATGAAGTTAGGCTTTTTGGTGTAAAAGACATGACAGGATCCTGTTTAAGCCCATTTGATGCCTTTCTAATAATGAGGGGTATGAAAACTTTAGAAATAAGAATGGAAAAACACTGTCAAAATGCTATGGAGGTTGCTAGGTTCCTAGAATCCCATAAGGCTGTTAGGAAAGTGTATTATCCAGGATTAGAAAGTTTTGAACAATATGAGTTAGCTAAGAAGCAGATGAAATTACCTGGAGCAATTATTGCTTTTGAGCTAAAAGGTGGTATTGAAGAAGGTAAAAAAGTCATAAACAATACTCATCTGTGCAACACCGCTGTAAGCTTAGGAGATACAGAAACATTAATTCAACACCCAGCTTCAATGACACATTCCCCATACACTCCCGAAGAAAGAGAAGCTGCTGGAATAAGTGAAGGTTTAGTTAGATTATCTATCGGACTTGAAACCTGTAGTGACATAATAGAAGACCTAAATAATGCTTTGAATTTAATATTATAGCAAGATTATTTTTATTTAACAAAAAACCGCTTATCTATTTTCAAGGTTAATTGATAAGCGGTTTTTGTTAACAAAGCAAAATACTACTCATTTATTTCAATGCTTATATTAAGCATTTCATCCTCAATAGTATATAATGCTTGCACATGAGTATTTTCATCTAGACTTCCAAAATAACTCATTCCTAGTTCATCTGCATATTCATAAACATCTTTTTCAAATCCCTTGTCTTTTAATTCTTCAATATATTCTTTATAAACTTTCTCCTTTACTTCCTCTAATATGACTATACAAACATTATCAGAATTCATTACTGAGATAATCTTACCTTCTTTTGGCTCTGGCAAAAGGTCTACCGCTTTACCCTTTGGCCATTCATTAGAACCAAATGTAACTTCTTCACCATCATCTCCTTTTATAGTTACTTCCCCATTATCAATATCTATATTGGCTTCACCACCTGTAATCTTGTTTACTACGCCCTCTGTTATCTTTTCTGATATTTTTTCATCGATTTTTTTTCTAATTCCACAAGCTCCTAATGATAATAACATTACAATTACAAGAAATATTACAATAATCTTTCTTATCACTACCAATATCCCTCCCATATTTTATTAGTATATCTTACCGTAGCTACAAACTTGAGCAACATGTTAGCTACTTTAACAGCTTAAACTTACCTATGACTGGAAGTTCCTTTGCTTTTCCACTAAGTCCATTAACAAGTCCAATAATACCAAAAACTAGTACAACTATAGAAAAGACTGGTAATAATAGCCATCCAATGACAGGTATGAAGCTTAAAATTACGCTACCTGCGAAACCTAAAATCAGCAATAATAACCCTTGATTTGCATGAAACTTTCCAAATTTAGAATCTGGGCAGGCTAATAATGGTAGAAAAAAGATAATATAAGCAAGTCCTGCCATAACCTTATTCTTTTCAACATCCTCTAGTTCAAAGATTTGAGTTGCATTGTTTTCTGCTGTTTGCTTGTTATTACTTTGCTCTGTCATAATAAAAACCTCCTTGTTTTTTTATAAATTTTATTAAGCTTTCTAATTTAAATTGTATGTATTTTTGAATAAAAAGTAATCATCCTTAGGGTGATTTTGATAGTCACCTTCTAGATGATTTTTGCATTGCAGAAAAATATTCTTGATACTAATCTTAAATCTTTTAAATACCTCTATTGGTAAAATATTCATATAGTGCTATAATTAAGTTACTGTCATATATTTTTAGTAAATACTTATATTGACCTTAAACTTGGCTCTGCTAAACAATACCAGATAGAAAAGGGGTGTAATATGAAAAAGCTTTTATTTATCTTTTTAGCTTTAATTTTAGTACCTATGACAGCATTAACAGGCTGTAATACAAACGTACAAGTAAATTCAAAGAAACCAATAACTCTTACCCTTTGGCATAATTATGGTGGTCAGTTGAAAAACACTATGGATGATATGGTTGATGAATTTAATGAAACAATTGGTGCAGAAAAAGGTGTCACAATCAATATTACATCCATATCTGGAAGTGCAACTCTCCATGAGAAGCTAATCATGGCTGCAAATGATGATCCTGGAGCACCTCCTCTCCCAGATATTACAACTGCCTATCCAAAAACAGCTCTTTTGCTAGAAGAAAAAGGATTGCTTACCGATCTTAATCAACAATTTACATCCAAAGAGCTTTCTGCTTATATTCCAGAATTTTTACAAGAAGGACGAATAAAGGAAGATGGTCTATATGTCTTTCCAACTGCCAAGTCTACAGAAGTTTTATTTGTTAACACAACATTGTTTAATAAATTTGCAGAAGATACAGGAGCTAAGCTTGAAGATTTACAAACCTTTGAGGGAATCATGAAAACAGCTTCTATTTATTTTGATTGGACAGATAAAAAAACACCTAATATTATAAATGATGGTAAAATGTTTTTCATGCCTGATTCACTCTTCAATTACTCACTAATAGGATGTGAACAACTAGGAGGGAAGTTTATTGATGATGACAATATTAATTTTACTTCTCCTCAATTTTCTAAGATATGGGAATTTTACTATAAGCCTGCTGTTTTAGGCCAAGTAGCAATATTTAATGGCTATGCTACTGATTTAGCTAAAACTGGTGACATAGTTTGTTCAACTGGTTCAACTGCAGGAGTATCTTTTTTCTCACCTATCGTTACATATGCAGATAATACCTCAGAACCAGCAGAACTCTCCATACTACCCTACCCTGTATTTGAAGGTGGAAAAAAGGTAGCTATACAACGAGGTGCTGGCATGAGTGTTATCAAGTCTACAGAAGAAAACGAATATGCAGCAGGTATTTTTTTAAAATGGTTTACAAATCCAGAAAACAATATTCGCTTTGTATCCTCAACTGGGTACCTTCCTGTAACAAAAGAAGCATTTGGTGAAATAATGTCCGATGAAATTGAAAATATTTCAGATGCAAATATAAAAAGACTACTCACAGTATCTAAAGTAATGCAAAAAGAATATGAATTCTATATGCCTCCATTATTTGATGGAGTTGATAAACTGCAAAAAAGGTACGAGAAAAGATTAAAAGAGTTTGCTGCTAAATCTAGAAAATCATATATTGACTTTTTGGAAAATAGTGATTCAAAAACAGCATATGAAGCTACATCAGATAATATATACGAAGAGTTTATTAGTAATTTTTCTGTAGAATAGAATTTTAAGAAGGATTGTTTCAATTGAAAAAAATATTCTCGAATAAAAGAAAAATAAGATCATTAAAACATAAACTTCAAAAGTCACTTGAAGTAGGTATGCCTATGAGTCTTAGGCTTTTCCTGTTTTTGGTGGTTATAGTTCTGACTATCATTCTTGGAGTTGTAGCAATTCTAATGGTTACAGGAACTCTTACTGCTGGTCTATCAGAAACTGAAAAAATAGTTGAAAATGAGCTTGTACATGCTTCAGATAGAATTTCACAAGAATATGGACACCTTTCAATAAGAGCTATAGAATTTTCAAAGGAATTATCTATTAGTATTGAAAGAAAATTATGTGAACTAGGTATGTCTTTGTCTAACCTTCAAGAACATCCAGAAATGCTAGAAGAAATTATTTCTAATGAGTATGAACGTGCTTTATTCTCTTTACAAATATCCAAAAGCAGTGGTGTGTTTTTTATTTTAAATGCCACTGTCAATCCCACTCTTAATGGTGCTAAGAACTCAAGAGCTGGATTATATATTAAGAATATGGAACCAAATATTATTAATTCTTCTACGCCAACCATTATTGTTTTACGCGGATTTCCAAGCATTAGTCGTAACAATTCTCTACCACTTCATTCTCAATGGAAAATGGAATTTGATATTAGTAATGCCCCATATTACCACCGTCCTATAGCTGAAGCCAATATAAATAACAATCTTCCTCTATCAAGGTTGTATTATTGGAGTACTTCCTTTGTGTTTCCAGATACCAGTGAAGAAGTAATGCTATGTTCTGTTCCATTAATTGACTCAAAAGGTAATGTGTTTGGCGTTTGCGGCTTTGAAATAAGTTCTATGCTCTTTAAATTATCTCACATGCCAAATAATAGCATTTATAATCGCTTATTCTGTGTTTTGTCACCAATAAATAATGGTTCAATAGATTTTAATAAATCAATGTTTGCAGGCAGTTTTTCTGCTAGGACCATATCAAAGAATGATAATAATCTTAAAATATCGAGTAGTAAAGATTCCTTTTACTCATATATACAAAATGAAGATAATTCATTTTGGGGAATTCATACGCCTGTAAAACTATATCCTGATGAATCTGTCTTTTCCGATGAGCCTTGGGCAGTAGCTATCATGATTCCAGATAAAGATGTTGTCATTTCTGTGGCTAGACTAAATTTATTGTTATTTTCTTTATTGACATTACTTATTGTATTAGGAATTTCAGCTTCTTTTGTTTTAAGCAAAAGATTCTTAAAACCAATCTCCAAAGGTTTTGATATCATTAAATCTACAGATTTAAGTACTGCACCAAGAACTAGAATACCAGAAATTGATGATTTAATTGATTTTCTTACTACACATAATGAAGAATTGTATGAAAAAGCAAAGCAGGAAGACTTTTCACTATCAATCCTTGATGAATTTCTGGAAAATACAAAAAAACTCTCTCCTGCAGAACGTTCAGTCTTTAATCTTTATGTGAAAGGGCATACTGCAAAAGAAATCTCCGAAATACTTTATCTAAGTATAAACACAATAAAAACCCATAATAAACGTATTTATACAAAGCTTAATGTTGCCTCAAGAGATGAGCTTCTTGTATATATAAATATTTTAAAGGAAGTTGGTAAGGAATTCGAATAACATGCAATAAAAATCATGGCTAATGTAATTCATAGCCATTTTTTTCTTCTCATTTGCATCTTACGAATTTTTACTTTTTAGAATAATTGTTAGATGTTAAGGATTTATTGTTTATATAACTGTATCTATATGACTCTAATTTATAGCAAATTAAAATAGAAAATGCAACAAAAATTAAAAAATTTATAATCTTCTGTATCCGTTGAAAAATAGGTTTTTATGGTGCTTAAAAAGCCACTTTTTAAGAATGGCTAATTTGACACGTTTGCAAGCTAATGTTAACATAATTAAAAAGAATGAACCACGATTTTAAGAAAGAAGGTGTAAAAATTGAAAAAGATTATATGTCTAATTATATTAACAATATTGATAATTGTTACTACTGTTGGATGCTCAAATAATCCAACAGAAATTACTTTTGCAGACTCAGGATGGGATAGTATAAAGTTCCATAATGCAGTTGCTGGTTTAATAGTAGAAAAAGTTTATGGATACAAATGGAGAGAAGTTCCTGGTTCGTCTACAGTAATGCATGAAGGCTTGATAAAAGGAGAGATTGATGTCCATATGGAAGTTTGGACAGATAATTTAGCCACTTATGAATCAGATATTAAAGAAAGCAAGCTTAGAGAACTTGGGATTAATTTTGATGATAATTCCCAAGGGATTTATGTGCCGAGATACGTTATTGAAGGTGATGAAAGTAGAGGAATAGAAGCCTTAGCACCTGAATTAAAATATGTGTGGGACTTAAAAAAATATCCTGATATATTTCCTGATGACGAATCTAATAACAAGGGAAGGATATATGGCGCAATTCCTGGTTGGGAAGTAGATGATATCATGTATAAGAAATACTTACACTATGGTTTGGACGAGAATTTTATATACTTCAGACCTGGTTCAGATGCTTCTCTTGCAGCAGCATTAACTTCTGCATATGAGAAAGGTGAACCAATAGCAGCATATTATTGGGAACCTACTTGGTTAATGGGTAAGTACGATTTTGTGCTATTGGAAGATGAACCATTTGATAAATCAACTTATAAAGATGGAAAAACTACCTTGCCATCTGTTAAAGTAACTGTGGCTGTAAGCAATAATTTCGCAGAATCTGCCCCAGAAGTAGTTGATTTCTTAACTAAATATAGGACATCAAGTGCTTTGACATCAGAAGCCCTAGCTTATATGCAGGATACTGGTGCTAACTATAAAGAAACTGCTGAATGGTTCTTGAAAAAACATGATAATTTACTAGATGAATGGTTAAGTTCTGATGATGCACAAATTCTTAGAGATTATTTGAAATAGGGGGAAAAATTATGATTTATTATTTGCTATTTGACTTTCCTCTTAGAATTCCTGTTAATACCAACGCAATAGACGAAGCTGTTAGAAATTTCAGCATCAAATACGATGTATTCTTTAGTAAAATCAGATTGTTTTTAGGTGGTTTTGTAAACGGAATACATTCAATATTAAATTCAATACCCTGGTTTGTATTAATTTTATTAGTATTTATAGCAGGATGGAAGCTAAGCGGTAAAATTAGTAAAGGTATTTTATACTCAGCTCTTTTGTTTTTGATAGGAGCCTTTGGATTATGGAGTCTTATGAACGAAACCTTGTCTATAGTTATAGCCTCTGTAATTATTTCTTTGGCACTAGGATTTCCACTGGGAATACTCATCTCAACTAGTGATAAAGCAAATTCAATTGTAAGACCTATATTAGATACAATGCAAACAATGCCAGTATTTGTTTATCTAATACCAGCGCTTTTATTCTTTGGATTAGGTAAGCCTCCTGCTGTAATAGCTACTACAATTTATGCCATTGTTCCAACTATCCGACTTACAAGTCACGGAATTAGACAAATAGATAAAGAAGTTGTAGAAGCATCATTATCCTTTGGTTCAACTAAGCTACAATCTCTTATAAAAGTTCAAATCCCACAAGCTTTACCTACAATAATGGAGGGAATTAATCAAACTCTTATGATGGCTATGGGTATGGTTGTTACTACATCTATGATTGGTGCTACAGGTCTTGGTATGGAAGTTCTAATAAGTGTCAACCGTGTAGAAATAGGTAGAGGATTATTATCTGGAACAGCGGTTGTAATTATTGCAGTTATACTAGATAGAATCACTCAAGGTTTGGTTAAAGGTAATGAGGTGAAGAATAATGCAGAATAACAATATCTTAAGTGTTAGAAATCTATCTAAACTCTATGGTACAGAAAAGGGCAGAGCAGTTAAATTAAAAAACTCTGGATTAGATAAGGATACTATATATAAAAAAACTGGAGTTACTGTAGCTCTTTGGGATATAAATTTAGATATAAAAAAAGGAGAAATCTTTGTCATTATAGGTTTGTCTGGATCTGGTAAATCTACATTAGTAAGATGTTTTAACATGCTCAATAAGCCTACATCAGGAGAAATTCTTTTTGAAGGTAAAAGTATTGGTAGCTTCAAGAAAAAAGAATTAATTGATTATAGAAGAAATAAAGTTTCCATGGTATTTCAAAATTTTGGGCTTATGTCTCATAGAAACGTTATAGGCAATGTTGAATATGGTCTTGAAGTTAAAGGTATGTCTAAATCTCAACGGGAAGTAAAAGCAAAAGAAATGATTTCCATGGTAGGTTTAGAAGGATTAGAAAATGAACTTGTCTCAAATCTTTCAGGAGGAATGATGCAAAGAGTTGGAATAGCAAGAGCTCTAGCTAATGAACCTGAAATACTTCTTATGGATGAGCCTTTTTCAGCACTAGATCCTTTAGTTAGAAAAGATATGCAGTTTGAATTATTATCAATTCAAAGAAAGTTGGAGAAAACTATAATATTTATTACCCATGATATAAATGAAGCTTTTAAAATAGGCGATAGAGTAGCCATAATGCGAGATGGAGAATTAATACAAGTAGACACTCCAGAAGAAATGAGTGAAAATCCAGCTAATGATTATGTAAAGCAGTTTATAGATGGTGCAGATAAGACACAAGTAATAAGCGCTAGGAATGTAATGATCACTCCAAATAGTATAGTTAGATTGAAGGATAATCCTAATTATGCCATAAATATGATGCGCTCTAATAGAGTATCTAGTGCATATGTGGTAACAGAAAAAATGAAGCTACAAGGAATCATTGCTATCGATGATGCTATCAGAGCAAATAAAGAAAAACTAACTATCTCTGATGTTATGATTAGGGATATAATGACTACTTCTCCTGATGCTTTATTGCGCGATATTATTTCTATGGCTGCGGAAACTAAATATCCTATAGCAGTAGTAGATAATGATGGAACTCTAAAAGGTATTGTGTCAAAGGCTGATGTGCTATCATCGATATTATAAAAAATCACTCTTAAAGATTATAGTATCTTTAAGAGTGATTTTTATTTTAATTGATTTATGCTGCAAACTGACTGTTGTAGAGCTCTGCATAGAATCCTCTCTTTGCTAGAAGCTCTTCATGGTTTCCCTGTTCTACTATATCCCCATCCTTCATGACAAGGATTAAATCCGCATCTCTTATGGTTGAGAGCCTATGGGCAATTATGAAGGATGTTCTTCCTTTCATTAGGTTTTCCATGGCCCTTTGTATCAATATTTCTGTTCTTGTATCTACGGAAGATGTTGCCTCATCTAAAATAAGAATCTTAGGATCTGAAAGGATGGCTCTAGCAATTGTTAGAAGCTGTTTTTGTCCTTGAGATATATTGTTAGCTTCTTCGTTTATGAGCATATTATACCCATCTGGCAAAGTATGAATAAATCTGTCCGCATGGGCAGATTTTGCAGCTTCTATTACTTCTTCATCTGTTGCATTTAATTTTCCATATCTGATATTCTCCATTATACTACCAGAGAAAAGCCATGTGTCCTGAAGCACCATGCCGAAGTTATCTCTTAAATCATCTCTTGTAAACTCATTAATATCATGACCATCTATGAGAATTCTACCATCATTTAAATCATAAAACCTCATTAGAAGTTTAACTATGGTAGTCTTTCCTGCTCCTGTAGGTCCTACTATGGCAACTTTCTGCCCTGACTTTATGTCTGCTGAGAAGTCATTTATAATTATCTTATCTTTGTTATAGCCAAATTTAACATTTTCAAAAGTTACTCTTCCTTCTACTTCTTCTAATTTAACAGGTGCTTCAGATTCTTTAGATTCTTCTTCTTCATCTAAAAATTCAAATACTCTCTCAGCAGCAGCCACAGTTGATTGAAGTACGTTACTTATCTGAGCCACCTGTGCTATAGGCTGAGTAAAGCTTCTTATATATTGTATAAATGAAAGTATATCTCCTACTTCTATGATCCTTCTAATAGCATACCATCCACCTAAAATTGATACTGCTACATATCCTATATTCCCAACAAACATCATAATAGGCATCATCATTCCAGAAAGAAACTGTGCTTTCCAAGCAGAATTGTAAAGTTCTCCGTTAATCTTCCTAAATTTCGCTACTGCCTCTTCTTCTGCATTAAAGGCTTTCATTATATTATGTCCACCATAAACCTCTTCTATATGGCCGTTAACACGTCCAAGAGATTCTTGCTGTGTCTTGAAAAACTTTTGCGATCTTTTGACTATGCTGGTAACTAAAATCATTGAAATAGGTAATATCATAATAGCAGCAATTGTCATCTGCCAGCTTATAGAAAGCATCATTATAAGAACACCTATAAGAGTAGTGGCAGAGGTAATTATCTGACTCATACTTTGATTTAACGTCTGGCTGACTGTATCTACGTCATTTGTAACTCTTGATAACACGTCACCGTGAGACACAGAATCAAAATATTTAAGTGGAAGCCTATTTGTCTTTTCAGATATTTCTTTTCTTAAGTTATAAGACACATTCTGTGAAACACCAGTTACTATGATTCCTTGTATAAAGGAAAATAAGGCTGAGATTACATATAAACCTATTAATAATAAAACTATATTTAATATATATTGAAAATCAATTCCTCCACCTTGAGTCCCTGTTACTTTAGACACTAATCCTTCAAATATCTTTGTAGTTGCTTTACCAAGTATTTTAGGTGCTCTTATAGTAAAAATTGTACTTCCTATGGCAAATAGCATTACTATAATTAGTTTTAATCTATAGGGCCTTAGGTATCTGAGTAGTTTAGAAAAGGTTCCTTTGAAGTCTTTTGGCTTTTCAAATCTACCTCCCATTCCTCCCATAGGACCATGGCCTCTCCTTGGTTGTGGTTTTTTTATATTGTTTTCGCTCATATTGCAAGTTCCTCCTCTGATAGTTGTGACAGAGCTATTTGCTTATAGACATTACAACTCTTTAGAAGTTCCTTATGAGTACCCATGCCTACTATTTTCCCTTCGTCTAGAACTATGATATTTTCAGCGTTCATTATGGTACTTATTCTCTGTGCAACTATTAGTACAGTTCTATCCTTTATTTCTTTACTTATAGCCTTTCTTAATGCCGCATCGGTTTTGAAATCAAGAGCTGAAAAGCTATCATCAAAAATAAGCACTTCTGGTTTCTTAGCTAATGCCCTTGCAATAGAAAGTCTTTGTCTTTGACCCCCTGAAACATTAGTTCCTCCTTGGGCTATTTCAGATAAAATTCCATGTTCCTTTTCATCTATAAACTCCTTAGCTTGAGCTATTTTAATGACTTTTAAAACGTCATCATCACTAGCATCAGCATTTTTCCCGTATCTTATATTACTTTCTATAGTTCCTGTAAATAAAACTCCTTTTTGTGGAACATAACCAATCTTTTCTCTTAAATCATGAAGTCTTATGTCTCTTATGTCTATACCTTCTAAAAGAATTTCTCCTTCTGTAACATCATAAAATCTTGGAATTAAGTTAATAAGTGTAGATTTCCCACTTCCTGTACTACCAATAAACGCAGTGGTTTCCCCAGGTTTTGCTGTAAATGATATGTTTTCAAGAACGTACTCTTCTGCCCCTGGATATCTAAAGCTAACATTTTTAAACTCTAATAATCCCTTTGCATTCTCTTTAAGTTCTCTGGGAGCTATTGGATCTTCTATTGTAAGCTCTTTATCTAATACTTCGGAAATTCTCCCAGCTGATACAGAAGCTCTTGGAAGTATTATTGAAATCATTGATATCATAAGAAATGACATGATTATCTGCATTGTATACTGCATAAATGCCATCATATCCCCTACCTGTATTGAACCTTTATCTATTTCATGAGCACCTACCCATATAATTAGTAAAGTAATGCTATTCATGATAAGCATCATAGTAGGCATCATCATAGTCATTATTCTAGATACAAAAAGATTAGTTTTTGTTAACTCTTTATTTGCATTATCAAATTTCTCTTTTTCAAACCTTTGTGTATTAAAAGCTCTAATTACTAACATTCCGTTAAGGGATTCTCTCATTACAAGATTGACTTTATCAACTAGTTTTTGTAGCTTTTTAAACCTTGGCATCACTATAGCAAAAAGAAGCATTACCAATGTAAGAATAGCTATAACTCCTACTGCAACTATCCAAGCCATTGAAGTATTTGTCCTCAGAGCTCTTATAACTCCACCTACTCCTAGTATAGGTGCATAAAACACCATTCTTAACATCATTACTGTAAACATTTGTACCTGTTGTATATCGTTTGTACTTCTAGTTATTAAGGATGCTGTTGAGAAATCATCAAATTCTCCATTTGAAAAAGCAGTTACTTTGTTAAACACCTTGTCTCTTAAGTTTCTGCCAAGTCCAGACGAAACTCTTGCTGATAAGAATCCAACAGATATTGATGCTGCCATACTTACAAGAGAAATAAGTATCATTATTCCACCTATATAAAATATATAATTAGACTGTGTTTTTTTAATATCTGCTCCCATATCTTCATATTGATTTTTAATATAACTTATGGCTGATTGGGTTATCATTGTTTCAGGTAGACCTTTAAACTGTTCATCAATTTGAACCTTTAAGGTAGCAATTTGTTCCTTTGGTGCATTTTTTAGCACCATAAAAGGGTCCGCTCCTTCAGGAAAATTAGCAAAAGGATTGTTCTCAACATTTCCTGCTGATACTCCTTGAGGAGCTCCATCTTCTATACCTGCTACAATAAGTAGGGCCTTACCTAAAAAGGAGTTCATTTCTTCAATATCTTCTTTTAAATCTGTATTTAAAATATATAAACTCTCATTTTCTATAGCTGGGTATTTTTTAAGATATCTTTCATATTCTTTTTCAGTCAAATTATCTTTATTTATTAGCTTATAGCTATTGTTTACTAAATTTCTTTCATTTTGACTTAAAAAGATTTGTACCTTTTCCATTGTATCTACTTTCATTACTTCAGGTACTGCGTTCTCTATACCATTTTGCTGAATTCCTACGTTAACTATATTCGACATATAGTCAGGAAGAGCAAGCTCTGCACTTGCTTGAAGGAAAAGTAAAGCTATTATAATAACTATTGATATAAAAAATGGCTTGAATTCCTTAAATAATTTTAGCATGGTGTCCTCCTTTATTATCTGATTATCTTTATAATTACTCTATCTCTCTTGTACTCTATTCAATTTATACCTTTTCATTTACCTTAAATAGATTGTCTCTCATTTGCATCAATAACCTTCTCAAAACTACCTTTTCCTCTACCGTAAAGTTTCCAAAACATTCTTCTTCAAGTTTTTTCATTATTTTCATTGCTTTATTACAAGTTTCTCTTCCTTCATCAGTAAGATATACCCTAGATATTCTTTGATCTTCCATGTCCTGCTTACGTTCTACCAAATTAGCTTTCTCCATTCTTCTGAGCATTACTGTTATTGTTGAAGGTTTTACGTCTAAGTTTGTTGCAATCTCTGATTGGCTTAATCCATCTTTCTTGTTTAGAATGAATAATAAGGGCGGTTGCCCTGGATATACGCCTATTTCATCAAGAAGGACATGAGTACGATAAAAGTGAAGTCTTAGTATTTCGAGAAATATATAATATAAAGAATCTTTATCTATTCTCTCCATTTTTACCTCCCATTTAGTTAGTCGTCTAAATATGTTTAATATGATAACATTCTTATTATTAGTTGTCAATTCATATTTTGGTTTTTTATTTGTATAATTTTTAGTTAACTGCCAAATTTATACTAAATATAAAATAATCAGGATTATCTTGATCTTGATTAATAGCTAAGATGTAAAAAGCTGATTAGAACTTAGTCATCCTAAACAGCTTATTATCTCAATTGCTTCAATTTTTAAATCTTTTCCTTTTCTATAATTACCCCAGATAAATCTAAATTCAGTTCTTTAACATCCCAATTGCAATTAATAGATATAAGATACCCCTTTATCTTTGTTGTGAAATCTATATCATCGTCTTTGATAATGGTCATTAGAGTAGGTCCTGCGCCGCTTAGGTATGCACCTAAACATCCTAATTCATAGCATTTATTTAGAATTTCATCAAATCGAGGAATTAGTTTTTTTCTATAGGGTTGATGCAGCTTATCATCTAGTGCGACTTTTAATAGTTCAAATCTACCATTTGATAAGGCCGATAATAGTAAAGAAACTCGCCCTACATTATATACACCATCCTTATAGCTAATAGTTGAAGGCAGCACTTCTCTAGCCTTAGTAGTTGATAGAGTAAAATCAGGAATTAATGCTACAAATTTGATTCCATTGGCTACGCTAATTTTATCATAATATATATTCTCATCTTCCATAACTGATACAACAAGTCCTCCAAATAAAGCGGGAGCGATATTATCTGGATGTCCTTCTATTTCTGTGGCTATGTCTAGGATCTCATCATTCGATAGAGAAGCTTTCGCTAATTTATTTGCACCTATTACTCCACCTAAGATACATGCTGCACTACTGCCCATCCCCCTAGAAATAGGTATATCAGTGTTCATATCTATTCTAATACCCTTAGGTTTATATCCAATCTTATCAAAGGTTTTCATCATTGATGTATATACTAAGTTTTTTTCATTAGCATAGCCAGGATCACAGCCATTAACCTCTAAGCCATTAGATATTTCTTCAAACAAAAATGTATTATACAGATTAAGTGCAAGGCCTAAGGTGTCAAATCCAGGACCTAAATTTGCGCTTGTGGCAGGTACTTTAACCTTAATCATTTACTTCACCTACCTTTAAAAACTCCGAAATCAAATCCTTCATATCTTCTTTATTACAGTTGTTTTTATGAAGTACTTCTTTGTTTTTAAGACTTGCTATAGCCTTTGGTATCTTAATATTTGCCTTATTTGCCAATTCTTCTATTATATTAAACTCATCTTTATTTCTTGCATCTATATTAATAGATGATGCTACCTTTGTTCCGAATTTAAATGGACTGGCAGTCGAAGCAATTATGGTCTTTGTATTATCATGAGTTTCAAGCCTATATTTTTCATATACATTATATGCTACTGCAGTATGGGGATCTATTAGATAGCTATTCTCTGCAAATACTTTATTAATTGAAAAGCTTACTTCTTCTTCTGTTGAATAAGAACCATAAAAGTCTTCTAGGTTTAAATTATCTATTTTATAATAGCCTAACTTAGTAAGCTCATCCATTTTATTTCTAATGAATATATCGTCATACCCACTTATATGAAATAAAAGTCTTTCTAAATTGCTTGATACTAGAATATCCATAGATGGAGATGAAGTCAAAATTAGTTCTCTTCTCTTGTCATATATACCAGTGTTGATAAAATCAGTTAATATATTATTTTCATTAGATGCACATATTAGCTTATTTACTGGTAGTCCCATTTCCTTTGCATAATAAGCAGCTAAAATATTTCCGAAGTTACCTGTAGGCACTACAATATTAATTTTTTCATTATCCTTTATGCTTCTTTGTCTTAAAAGAGTTAGATAGCTATAGAAATAATAGACTATTTGAGGAATTAACCTACCAATATTAATTGAATTAGCAGAAGAAAATATATAGTTGTTTTTATCTAGAAGATTTACAAAGTCACTATTATTGAAAATCTCCTTTACTCCGCTTTGGGCATCGTCAAAATTGCCATTGATACCTACTACAAAGGTATTGTTCCCTTCTTGAGTAATCATCTGTCTTTTTTGTATTTCACTTACACCATCTTCAGGGAAAAATACTATTATCTTAATTCCATCTACATTAGCAAACCCCTCTAATGCAGCTTTACCTGTGTCCCCAGATGTAGCAGTCAATATAACTACTTCTTTATCTATTTCATTTATACTTATAGCTTCCTTTAATAAATGTGGAAGTATGGATAATGCCATATCTTTAAATGCTAAAGTTGGTCCATGAAAGAGTTCAAGGAAAAAAGCATCCCCAGCTCTTACCAATGGCGCAATCTCCTGTGAGCTAAATTTATTATCATATGCTTTATCAATACAATTCTTAAGCGCACTGGGTTCAAAGTCTGTAAAGAATTTGCTCATTATTGCAAATGCTAATTCTTTATAGTTCATTTCCTTTAAATCCATAATATTATCTGTTTTAGGTATACTAGTAGGGACAAATAATCCTCCATCTTTTGAAATTCCTTGTATAATTGCTTCGCTTGATGAAATAGAAATTGTTTTATTTCTAGTGCTAATATATTCCATATTAACCTCCTTACTTAAGAACTCTAGCAATAAAATACTTATCCTTATCAATACCCAAGGATGAGATGAGTTCAATTATCTCTAGATATTCTATTTCCTTAGTTAGGATTGCAATATTATCATTTTTATATAATACTTCTCTAGAAATTTTTTCAATAGATTTAAAAATATCCTCATTAGATAAAGAGATTCTTAAATAATATTCACTCTTTAACTCTGTATTTAAGTTTCTAAGCTTTCTTTCTCCTAGTGGATTTCCTTTTCTATATGTGCCATTTATAATATCCAATACATCACCTAAAACTGCATTTGCTGTTGGGAGCTTACCAGCTCCTGAACCATAAAATTTTAATTCTCCTACATTATCTCCTGTAAAAACTACAGAGTTAAATGCCATATTTACATTAGCAAAGTAGGAATCTTCTTTAATTATTGTAGGTTGAACTAATGCAGTGAAGCCGCCATCTAATCCTTTAACTTCACCAATTAGTTTTACTGTAGAATTCATCTTCTTAATCTGCTCAATATCAAATGATGTAATTTTGCTTATGCCTTCTAACAAAATATCATTTTCATCAATTTTTCCTTGAAGTGCTAAAGTTCCTAATATTCTAAGCTTTCGTAAGGTATCATGGCCTTCCACGTCTGCTGTTGGGTCTGCCTCTGCATAACCCATGTCTTGTGCTATTTTTAATACTTCCTTATAATCTAATCCTTCGTTGAACATCTTAGTTAAAATATAATTACATGTCCCATTTAATATTCCTTGAACCTCTGTAATCTTATTAAGTGCTAGCTCCTCCTTAAGAGGTTTTAATATAGGAATACCTCCGCCCACACTAGCTTCATATAGAAATGCTAGATTTTTTTCAGCTGCTAAGCTAGATAATTCTTCAAAATATTTTGATACTACAGCTTTGTTTGCTGTAACAATATTTTTGCCTGAATTTAAAGCAGATTTAATATATTTATAGCTTTGTTCCAAATCTCCAGTCAATTCTACAACTATACTTATATCTTTATCATTCAATATTTCTTCAAAATCAGATGTAATAATATTCTCTTTTATTTGTATTTCTCTTTTTTTATTTATATTTTTTACTAAAATCTTTTTTATTCTAATTTCTTTTCCAGTTAGGGACTTTAATTCTTCTTGCCTTTTTTCTAAAATTTCAACTACACCTGTTCCAACAGTTCCAAGTCCTAGTAATCCTATCCCTATCAATTTTAGCACCCCCTACATCTTATCAATAAATAGTTCAGCTATCTGTACTGCATTTAAAGCTGCACCTTTTCTTATATTGTCAGCTACTACCCATATATTAATACCATTATCAATGCTAAAGTCCCTTCTTATTCTGCCTATATAAACTCCATCTTTCCCTTCAACATCAATAGGCATTGGATATATTTTATTTGCAACATCATCTTTTACAATAATTCCCGGCGCATTTTTTAGAACATCATAGATTTCTTCCATTTCAAAGGAATCTTCAAACTCTAAATTAATAGATATACTATGACTATACTTTACAGGTACTCTTACTGTAGTAGCTGTGATTTTAAGACTATCATCTTTAAGTATCTTTTTAGTTTCATCTATCATCTTCATCTCTTCTTTTGTATAGCCATTATCCAAAAAGCTGTCTATATGTGGTAGGGCATTATATTGAATTTGATAAGGATAACATTCTATATTTCCTTCTTCTAAATCCTTTAAGCCACCTAGACCAGAGCCTGATACAGCCTGATAAGTAGAATAGATTATTCTCTTTATTTTAAATTTATCATGCAATGGCTTTAAAGCTACAACAGACTGTATTGTTGAGCAATTAGGATTTGATATAATTCCTTTGTTCCACTCTATTTCCTCTGGATTTACCTCAGGTACTATTAAAGGTACACCCTTGTCCATTCTAAAAATGCTACTATTGTCTATAACTTTAACTCCTTTATCTACTGCAATTTTAGCATATTTTTCACTAACAGCTCCTCCAGCTGCAAACAAAGCAAAATCTATATCTCTGTCGAAGGATTTTTCATTTAGTTCTTCAACTATATAATCATTATTATTAAAATTTATTGTGCTTCCAGCTGATTTTTTAGAAGAAAAGAAATATATATTGTTTATTGGAAAGTTCCTTTCTTCTAATATTTTCACGATTGTACTACCAACTAAGCCAGTAGCTCCTACTATTGCAATATTAAATTTATTCATTAGTATTACTCCTTAATTGTCTAATTTTCAAATGCTTCATATATGGCAGCTATGGCCATGTTAAAGTCAGCATTTTCAATTCCTATAATTATATTTAATTCACTTGACCCTTGGGTAATCATTCGAATATTGATTCCCTTATTTGCTAAGGCAGCGAAAACTTTGGCAGATACTCCCTTCGCTCTTATCATTCCTCTTCCTACTACAGCGATTAGAGCCATATTAGGATGACATATTATTGAATCAGGCTTACAATATATACGTATCTCTTCAATTATCTTTTCAAGTTTAGAATTTAACTGTGTGCTAGAAATTATCAGTGATACAGAGTCTATACTTGAAGGCATATGTTCAATTGAAATATTATTTGTTTCCAATACGGTTATTAATTTTCTATAAAAATCTTTTTCTAAACTCATTAAAGTCTTTTCTATAGTAATAACAGTAAAATCCTTTTTGCCTGCAATACCTGTTATAGTTCCAGTAGAACTAATAGGGGATAAATCATCCACAATCATTGTTCCAGGCTCATTTGGAAAATTGGTATTTTTAATATTTATGGGGATTCCTGATTGTCTCACTGGAAAAATAGCCTCTTCGTGGAGTACTGGTGCACCCATATAAGAGAGCTCCCTAAGTTCCTTATATGTTATTGCTTTAATAGGCTTAGGGTCCTTTACTATTTTAGGATCTGCCATAAGAAAACCTGATACATCTGTCCAATTTTCATAAAGCTCAGAATCTATTCCTCTTGCTATAATGGCTCCCGTTATATCAGAGCCTCCTCTAGAAAAAGTAATAATTTCACCATTCTCTTTAGCCCCATAAAAGCCTGGAATAATTGCTTGTCCAATCTTCTCTAATTTAGATTGTACTTTTGTTTGAGTAGCTTCTGAATCGAATTGACCACTATTATTAAAAACAATCAAATCTTTAGCATCTACAAATTCAAAACCTAAATAATGTGAAAGTATAATTGCATTTAAGTATTCTCCTCGACTAGCTACATAGTCTTTAGAAGCTCCTGATTGGATTTTTCTTTTTATTTCTAATAGATTTTCATTTATATCAATATCTAGGCTAAGCTCTATGCAAATATCTTGAAATCTTTTTTCAATAATGCCATATACCTCATCAAAATTAAGGTTATGGGAAGCAAGTTGATAACACATATATAATAGATCTGTTACTTTATGGTCTTTGCTATCCCGTTTCCCAGGTGCTGAAGGTATTATATACTTTCTTCTGCTATCTGATTTGATAATATCCTTTACTTTAGCAATCTGTTTGCTATCAGCTAAGGAACTCCCTCCAAACTTTGCTACAATTACATCTTTCAATTTCTACTCCTCCTAAAAATTGTGATAAAGAAACATAAAAATGGTATAAAAAAAACTCGTCCAAAAAAGGACGAGTTTAATATTCTCGCATCCACCTAATTTTCATAGTTTCGCTTTAACGCAGCAAACGCATATCCTTAATAGATTAAGTCCCCTTCATGATGGAAGGTTATCTCCTTTGAATGGTTGTTATGTAAAATAGTTATTGTTCGGGAATGAGCTCATAGGTGGTTTTCAACCCAGTGTGTCAAAGAAGTCTTTCAGCCGGTGAACTTCTATCTCTTTTGACCTTACAAGATTTACTCGTCCTATTCATTGCTTTTCAATATTCTATAGCCTATATTTCATTTTGTCAAGATAGAGATTTTCCCTACCACTTCATTTTTTTGTTTTGATTAACGAAATTTTCTTCTGTCATTTTCAATGACAACACATTTTTAAAGCTTTATTTCCTACATGTAGATTTTTATCCCTTCACTTAATACTTTGTTATGGTATTCCATGTAATTATGTATTTTAAGTAAACCTATTGCATGTAAAAAAAACATGATTTAAAAAAATACCATATATTCTTAAATCTGTTTTCTAACAATATTTTTTACAGTAATATAATTATTATATTCGCAGCACAATAGAACTATCCCCTTGTGTTGCCTCAATTAGTCATGCTGATTTATCAATCGGTCGATCTTCTGCCATAAAGCCCCTTCAGTTTTGCTTTGTGAATATACATATCATTATCAGCTCTAGAAAATACAGAGTATATACTTTCGCTTTTCTTTTTCTCATAAAAATAATA
>NZ_JAWRHZ010000032.1:0-3945 GCF_040308045.1 Proteiniborus sp. | reverse complement strand
GTAATCTCCCATTGGAACTCGAATGTTAAACTTACCTGTAATAGGATCTACTTTAACGCTTCTCCCTGTTTCTAATACTGTAACTACAGCATCTGCTACTGGAACTCCACCTATTATCATAGGTGTGTTTTGTACTTCTTTGTCTTCTACAATCTCATATTTGCTTATTTCAGTTCTCTTTAAACTGTATTTTGGTGCTTCATCTTTAACTCTTTCTTTTAGTGTTGTGAAGCTTCCCTCTGTAGCAATTGTTGGCTTAGTTACAACCATATTTGCTGTTATGTTGTTTGATGTTGGCTCTTCAAAGATATAATCTACATCTGCTCTTATCATAAATACACCATCATAGCCTTCGTCAGCTAATGGTTCCATAACACCAGCAATGTTTAGATATGACCTGTTTCCGTAGCTAGAGCCAGTATCTAATCCTGTTCCTGGATGGTTAGTCCCATCACCGTCTTGCATAGTTGAAATATAGAAATCTCCTTCTGTAATTAAGTTAAGAGCTGAAAGGTCGATATAGTTCCAATCTCCTCTTATAAGATTATCTACAAATATCGTTTCTCCAACTTGTGTTGGTGTTCCATTTGTATGAGTTTCATAAACTGCAAAGCCTAATCTATTGCTACCTGGTGTAGGCCAATCATTACCCCATAGGTAAATTTGTGCGCCCATTAATTGCGCATTTGTACGAGGTGTAAATCTTACTGCACATCCATTACCTGCAGCATTTAATATTAGTGCATCTTCTGCAGTATTATCATCATAAGTTATTATCTCTTCTTCAGGTATTGGTTCCTCGACATAATTTATTCCAACAATGCTTACATCGTCTATATACCAACCTTTATAAACAACTGAACTATCTGAATGGAAGAAGAATCTAACCTTAATGGTTTCTCCATGGTAATCATCTAATGGTATCTCTTCATAACGCCAAGTTTGTAGACGAGTACCGTATTTTCCTGTTGGTGTTACATTAGTCCAAGTAGCTCCATCGTCCTTTGATACTTGCACTTGACCATAATCCCAAAGAGTTGATGTCCCTTCAAAATCATACCAGTGATTGAATGTCAATACAGGAGTCTTATCCTCTGGAACAACTATAACTGGACTTTCTATATAGGAATCACTACTTCTTGGGTAGTCCCCATCAAGATTTGTCGCCCATAGCTTTTCCCCTGAAGATGCTTCATTCGGCCCAGATGTTGGAACTCCCCATTCCCATTCGTTGTTAGTTCCACCTGATATGAAGCCACCATTATTTTCTTCAAAATTTGTAATAAATAGTGTTACGACCTCTGTAGCAGTAGCTGAAACTTCTTCAGTTTGAGCACTTATATTTCCTGAGAAGTCTATTGCATCTATTACATAGTAGTAGGTTGTATTAGCTACTACGTCTGTATCCGTGAAATTATTATTAGCAGTTTCGCCTATCACTTCATAGTCTCCACCAGACACTTCTGAACGATATATACGATATACATCTACGTCAGCATCTACTGAAGGTGTCCAGGATAATTTAATTCCTGCCATACCAGCTGTTGCTGTTAAGTTAGTAGGTATAGCTGGAGCTTCATAATCTTTACCCATTAGTCTTATATTATCAATATACCATCCTGCCTGTTGTCCAGAATAATCTGATGTAAAATTAAATGCTACAAATACTGGCTCAGAAGAACCAATAAAGCTATCAAGGCCTACAAATACTTCTTCCCATTGATTTGAACTGCCTGTATACATTGGTCCTACTTGATACCAATTTTCCCCATAGTCATTAGTTACTAGAATATAACCTTTATCATAATTTGTTTCTACTTGGTACCATTGATGGAATCTTAGTGATGCTGTTTCTAAAGTAGCATCTCTCAAATCGATTGGAGGAGTTACCATCCAGCTATTTCCACTAGCTGAATAAGTTCCACCTAATATAGTTCCTACTAAACCTTCTCCTTCAAATGGTATAGGATCAGCATCTGTTGCTATTCCCCACTGCCAATCTCCATCTAGTATCCATCCATTAGCATTAGACTCGAATCCTTGAGTGTATTCATCTGGAACTATACCAAAGCTAATATCTACTTTATAGTCTGGTGTTACTACTGCATCACCTACAAAGTCTCTTGCTCTTATTTTATAGGTTATACTGTCGCCACCTAGCATATCATAGGTTATTTTTCCTTGATATACTCCATTTTTATGATCTCCTGATATTCTGTTCATTGGAACTAGCATCCAATAAGATTTGCCTGACTGTTTAACTAGTAATTCTACTTCTGTTACTGATATATCATCTGATACTTCTGCTGTTATATCTATTTCTGAACCAACGAAGGTTTCAAATATTTCTTGTTCATGAACTATTTCTGGTTCACTTATGTCTTCTCCTTCAACTAGTACTCTACCACTAACATACCCTGTACCAGATGCTATAGAAGATACTGCTTCAAATGCATTTACCATTCCATAACCGTAACCGAAGTTTGGTGCTTCTGGATATGTTGAGTCTGTTAGTGGGTCAGCAGTGTCTGCTATTATCTCTTCTATATCTTCTATTGTTAATGAAGCATTAGCTGATACTAGTAGTGCAACTGTTCCACTAACGTGTGGTGCTGACATTGAAGTTCCTGAATAACCACCTGTATATCCTCCTGGTATACATGAGTAAATACTTACTCCAGGTCCTGATATATTTGGTTTAATTAGTGTTTCGTCATATGGCGATGGCCCTAATTTTGAGAAACTTGCTCTTGCATCATATCTATCTACTGCTGCTACTGCAAAGCTTTCTGGATAGTTTGCTGGACATGATATTGAACCTGGCCATGGTGCTGGTTCTCCTGATCTTTGGTTTCCTGCTGAAAATACTGGGAATATTCCTGCTGATCTCCAGTTTCTTACAGCATCTCTATACCAGTCATCTATTCCTGCTCCTCCACCCCATGAGTTGTTAACAACGTCTGGTGCTGCAGTTGGGTCTCCACCTGGGTGTAGCATCCATTCTGCTGCATCTAGTAATATTCTATCTGTCGTGGAGCCTGCTGTGTTAAATACTCTTGCTGTTATCCATTTTGCTCCTGGTGCAACGCCTACTGGATTGTTCCCATCTGGCTCTTGTCCCACCATTGTACCCATTACGTGAGTACCATGGCTATCTGAATCTGCTGGCAATGTAGCATTATATACTGGGTCAAACCAGCTCTTAGATGGATCAGTAGTTTCTGTATTTGGATCGTAACCTCTCCATTTGTCATGTAAAGCTGGGTGAGTCCAATCAACTCCTGAGTCTAGTGACCCTACTACTGCTCCTGTACCGTCATAACCTAGATCCCATGCCTGGTCTGCTCCAACTCTTGTTATATTCCATTGTGGCTCTGTTCCTGATGGTTCTATTTCTACATCTTCCATTACAGGAAAATCCATTGTATAGATTTTATTTTTATATATTTTTTCTACTTCTGCCATATAGGAAATGTTCTCTATTACTTCTTTAGTAGCCTTTACATATACCATATTTACTATGTGATAAGGTGTAATTTCTTCAACATTTCCTCTTTCCATTTCTTGCTCTAAATAATTTAATAAATTAGCTTGAGTTACTTCTGCTTTATCTCTTAAAGCTTCTACTACACCTTTTCTAACTTCAAGTTTTACACTATATGGAGTCATAGCTTTAGATAATGCATTTCTAGTAGCTCTTGCTACCATTTCTGTATCAACTTGATCTTTTAAATACACTAAAGCTTCAGCTAAATCTTCTTTCTCCAAGCTATTCATCAATTCAGGTTCAATCTTCATTGATGCTTCTTTAAGTAGATTTTCTTTTGCTGAGCTAAGTGGGTTGTTTTCTGCATAAACAAATGATGTAAAAGTTCCTAATAACATAACTAAAGTTATTAATAGGGATAAACCTTTTTTAACCTTTTGATTTCTTGGCATTAAATA
>NZ_JAWRHZ010000031.1:0-4505 GCF_040308045.1 Proteiniborus sp. | reverse complement strand
TCGGGTTAGGGCAAGCATCCAGTGACAATAGCGAAGGGGTCACACCTGTTCCCATACCGAACACAGAAGTTAAGCCCTTCAGCGCTGATGGTACTTGGTGGGAGACCGCCTGGGAGAGTAGGACGTCGCTGGATTTTTTATAAAGAAACAAAACCCAGTTTATAATAAACTGGGTTTTGTTTCTTTTTTAGTATTGCAACAACTCATGTACTATTGGTCTACTATGATATTCAAAAATGTCTGGCTCTGAACAATTATCAGCAAAGACAATGCCACTGCTGATAATTACAAAAGATATTACAAAGCTTATCATTAGTATTGGCTTAATTTTTTTCATACTACTCCCCTCCTATATTTTTAAAATATCGAAAGCACTCTGATAAAAATAACATGCTTTCTTATATTTTCTTAAGCCTTTATAATACTCTCCTAGGTTATTACAAATGTAGCATACTTCTTTCTTGTTTTTAACTTTATAAAAGTAATCAAAGGCTTCCTCCATATAGGTCTCATATAGATGAAATTCCCCTTTATGAAAGTAGATTGAAGCAGATAGCTCTTTACAGAAATAATAGTCGCTTTCACTAGTACATATGGCTTGAGCTTCTAATAAGATATCTTCAGCTCTTTTTATATCTAGTTTTTTAATGTATATATTAATAATCGCATAATAGGTAATATTCAGATTATTGCTTGATTGCTTTTTTAGCTCTAGGCTCATATAAAAATACTCTAAGGCTTTATCATAGTTATTAAGTGATTTGTATAGTAACCCTAGGTTATGATAAATTTTTTCAAGTAATTCATTCATATTTATTTTTTTTGCTATATTTAATGCCTTTATAAGATGATTATCTGCTATATCTAATTGCCTATCTTCTAAATATAATGATCCCAAAAGATTATGAGTACTAAAGATTTTTTCCCAAGCTAGCTCATTAAGATATATTTCAAGGGCTTCCTTAGCAAATGAAATAGCATTTGAGAGATGGCCAATTCTATATGAAGAAACGCTTAGATTGTAGTACGCATCAGCTTTTGATAGATTACTCGAGGTACAATTCAGGTATTTTAGAAAAGTATCATAGCATTTGACATATTCTTTTTTGTGGAGATGGGTTATTGCTAGGACATAATGATATATTTCTACAAAATATGGGTCAGCAAAATATTTCAAATCTTTTTCTTCAACTAAGTATATTATCTCATTTGTAACCAAATTTATAGCTTCTGAAACTTTTTGATTTTTAAAAAGAAAATACGATTTTAATAGATAAAAGCAAATCTCTTGAAATGTTGAGTTTATGTAAGGAAAACTTGTATCAATATTATTTATGACGGTCTCAGCTTCATTATGACTATTATTTTTTAAGAGGTATTCTAGTTTAGATAAAAGCTCATTAAGCAGGCGGCTTCTAATATTATGATTTAAAAAATATTCAATAGGAACATCTAATCTCTCTGCTAGTGCCTTAATTATATCATCAGAAAGTTTATGACGCCCAGACTCAAAATTACATAAGTGCGAATATGAAACAATACCTTTAGCTAAATCTTGTCTACTAATCTGCCTTAAGACCCTTATTTTATGAAATCTCTTGTGTAGATGCAATAAAAACACCTCACCTTCATGATTAGATTAATAAATATAAAAGAGCATTAAAGTTAAATGTATTTACTTTTTTATTTGATTGAATTAATTATAACATTATAGTGTTAGACAAGTCTAGGAAAGTTTTAGTATATATGGACTAACATTAAAAAATAGGAAACTATACTTAGTAAATGTTATACTTATTAATTATTGTGTATAAACAATAAAATAGGATGAATTTTGAAATGTGAACATACCATTCTAAAAGTTATGGATTTAGCTAATGTAGAAGGGAATTGTTTATAAAAAAGGAATATATATTATAAGTTTTATAGATTCAAAGTTGAATAAAAACAAATCATTCAGTGGAGGAAGATTTTAAAAGCAAGTAGAGAATATGAGTATTCTTTTTCATAAGCATATTTTGTACTTGAAATATGTGAGGGGAGGTGAAGGTATGTATCTTATTAGAGCTCCAAGCAAAAAGGTCTCAAAACCCAAACCGGCTAATTAGCACGATATAATGAGTTAAAAGACCCTCAAACCAAGGTCATTATATCAGACATAATAGGAAAAGTAAAGCATTTTTTATAAAAAAAGTAAATTAAAATTAAAGGAGTGTGTGAAGATGTATAAAAAGATAAAGACTTTAATACCTATTTTGCTAGCTATGTTTTTAGCTGTAGGTTCATTTACATCTTATGCTGGAGCCTTTGATAATGGAAATGCAATACAGGATGGGATATTAAAAAACAAAATATCCTTACAGATAAAAGATAAATTTAATTCAGGAGAAGAGCTAGTTCCTGTAATGGTGAAATTTAAGGAGCAAGCAAATGTAGAAGAAGTATCAAAGAATACTATTCATAGCTTAAGTGCTAGAAAACTTAATAGGCATGAAATAGAGCTTGCTGCTAGAGAGGCTGTCATAGGAGCATTGGAAAATACAGCAAACATGACACAGAAAAATTTACTAGCATATCTAGGAGAAGAAAAAAGTAAGGGCACTGTAGAAGAATATGATACTTTCTATATTGTTAACATGGCATATGTAAAAGCTACAAAAGAAATAATAGACAAAATAGCATTAATGGATGAAGTTGAATATGTATATTATGATGAAAAAGTATACCTTTTTGATGAAAGCGTGAATGAAGAACAAATCGTAGAGGCGTTTGAAGAAAGTCAAGAAATATTTAAGGGCATAGAGATTGTAGGAGCAGATGAGAATGAAGGAATTCAAGAAAACAATGGCAAGATTGAAGTTATCAAAAATGACAATATAGTTAATGCTCAAGCAGCGTCTCCGTCAGATATAGAGTGGAATATAAAACAGATAAATGCTGATGATGTTTGGAATACTTATGGAATAGATGGCACAGGTGTTGTTGTTGGTATGATAGATTCAGGCGTTACTTGGGACCATCCAGCATTGAAAAATAAGTATCGTGGATACAATACATCTACGGGAAGTGTAAATCATAGTGCAAGTTGGTATGATGCTTATGCAGGAAGAACAACTCCCTATGATGAAAGCTCTTCCCCACATGGTACTCATGTTATGGGGATTATTTTAGGACAAGAGTCAACAGGAAGGAATGCAATAGGTGTAGCACCTGGAGCTAAATTTATTGCTGCAAAAGGACTAGGTCCAGATGGAGGATCTAGCAGTAATTTGATTAACGCAGGGCAATGGATGCTTAAACCAGGTGGAAGTGCTGCAAATGCACCAGATGTTATTAACAACTCGTGGGGTGGCGGAAGTGAAGTGAATGATTGGTTTAGAGGTGTTGTTAGAGCTTGGAGAGCTGCAGGTATAGTTCCAGTCTTTGCAGCAGGTAATTATAATTATCCAGGTGATGCACCAGTGGGTTCAATAGCATGTCCTGCAAACTATCCAGAAAGCTTTGCAGTAGCAGCAACCGATATCAACAACATAAGAGGCTCTTTCTCCTATAAAGGACCTTCACCATATGATAGAAACTTAATCAAGCCTGAAATTTCTGCACCAGGAGTTAATATTCGTTCATCAGTTCCAAGAGGGTATGAAGGGGGTTGGAGTGGGACATCAATGGCTGCACCACATATTACAGGAGTAATAGCACTTATGGTACAGGCAAACCCAAATCTTACCGTATCACAAATTGAGACAATAATAAAAGATACTGCAATACCGCTAACAGACAATAGCTATCCAAGTTCTCCTAATATGGGATATGGCTATGGATTAGTAAATGCATTTAATGCAGTTGGAGCAGCAGGTGGAGGACAAGTACCTGATCCAAATCAAACAGGTTCAATAACAGGAAGAATAACCGATTATAGTACAGGAAATGGAATATCAGGAGCAAGTGTATCCGTAAGTGGAACATCTTTATATGCAACAACTAACTATTCAGGGTATTACACAATAAATGATATACCAGTAGGTTCACAACAAGTTGTAGTTACAGCAAATGGATATCAAACAATATCAGGAAATATAATAGTAGAAGCAAATAGAACACTGACAGTAAACGGTACAATGGTAAAAGAAGTTGCCCAAACAGGTACAGTTACAGGAAGAGCTATAAACACATATGGTTATGGCGTAGGAAATGCAAGGGTTTCTGTTGGAGGAAGAACAGCTTATGCAGATAGAAATGGATATTTCACAGTATATGATGTGCCTGCAGGGCAACAGTATATGGTAGTAAGCGCAACAGGATATTATTCTGCTTCTGGATATGTTAATGTAATAGCAGGAGGAACAATAAATATCCAAGCTACATTACAAAGAAGTTTTTATTATAAAAATGACACAGGTGAAGAAATACCTAAGCAACCTGAGTTACCTTAAATACCAGAATAGCCAATAATACCAGAGTTAACCATGCAGGTATCTGAGTCAGGGGTTGAAAGCTAAAAATCG
>NZ_JAWRHZ010000030.1:0-169480 GCF_040308045.1 Proteiniborus sp. | reverse complement strand
AGACATATTAACCAAAAGAGGGTTAGTTAGTCCATTAGATTACTATGAACACAGACGTAATGTTAGATTTAATTGAACCGCCGTATACGGAACCGTACGTACGGTGGTGTGAGAGGGAAATTTATTTTTCCCTACTCGATTTCTAAGATTCAATACGAAAAATGTCGAAATAATTATTAATATGGAAATAGTTTAATGTAAAAAAACGAAAATGGGAAAGTAAGCTAAAACCAAATAGAATATAGGCTATGGAATATTATTTGAAGTTCTGATATAATCATATAGTACTTTAGTAGAAAAGTTAAAAATGTAATAGTATTTAAATAGCAAATTATTATATTATAGGAGTAAATATTGCATGAAAGTAAACATAGAAAACATAGAAATAAACTACATATGCGAGGGACAAGGGAAAAATATACTCATTCTTCATGGGTGGGGAGCTAGTATAGACACTATAATGCCTATATTTAACCATCTAAAAGGTCACTTTAAAGTATATGCCATGGATTTTCCTGGATGTGGACAGAGTCAGAAGCCTAGTGAAGTTTTAGGGGCTTATGATTATGCTAGAATCACTAAAAAGTTTATTGATGCCATGGATATGGATGAAATAATTTTAATAGGTCATTCACATGGCGGAAGAGTATCTATAGTCCTAGCTAACAAGTATCCAGAGCTAGTGAAAAAGATGATATTAATTGATAGTGCTGGTTTAATTCCTAAGAGAAAACTAAAATATTATGTTAAAGTTTATACATTTAAAGCGCTTAAAAAGCTATATAGTATAACTTTCTTCTGGATGGACAAAGATGAAATAATGGAGAGATTTTATAAAAAATTTGGTTCTACTGATTATAAGGACGCAGATGGAATCATGAGAAAAATTTTAGTAAGGTTAGTAAATGAGGATTTAAGACCATTATTAAAGGATATTAAGGCATCTACTCTTTTAATATGGGGCAAAGATGACGATGCTACTCCTGTTTACATGGGAGAAATAATGGAGAAGGAAATAAAGGATAGCGGACTAGTAATACTTGAAAATGCAGGACATTATTCTTATCTTGATCAGTATGTCAGATTTAAAGCAATTATAAGCAGCTTTTTAGAGAAGGATAAGTAAAATTGTAACTATTTAGGGGAGTGAATTTGATGTTAGAAAACAATGGCCTTATGATAATATTTGCTATTATAAGTATTATTATTTGGAATGTATCTTTTTTTTACAGGTGCAGATTTATGCTACATATGATGCAGCTTGAAGGATATAAAAATACAAATTATATAAAGTGGATAAGTGAATTCCGATATAAAGTGTTTTATTCTAAAATCAATATTCTTATGATCATAGCTATTATTTTAGCAGTGGTAAATCTTGTGGCAGTGCAAGAGCAGTTTAGCCTGTTATATATAATCCTTTGGTCAGTATTGATTATTTTATCTACCGACTTCAAAAAAGAAAATGTCAAAAAAGATTTAGTTTATACAAAAAGAGCCCAAAGACTTTTAGCTTCAATATATATTGTTAACATTTTGATTTTGGTAGTTTCAATATCTATATACAGTGCACTTACAACTGACTTTTTTAAATACTATGCGATTTTACTCATTATTGGTGCAGCTCTATATTATTTAGTTCCATACACATTATATATTGCTAATTTTATAGTAAAACCTGTAGAAAATGCTATAAACAAGCATTATTTTGATATGGCACATAACAAAGTAAGAAGCTTTAAAAATCTAAACATAGTTGGAATAACTGGAAGCTATGGTAAGACTAGCACTAAATTTATCACTGCAAAGATACTAGAGGAAAAGTATAATGTTTTAAAAACCCCAGAGAGTTACAATACCCCCATGGGAGTAAGTAAAGTTATTAACAATACTCTAGATGATGGATATGATGCTTTTGTAGTAGAAATGGGTGCAAGAAATATAGGTGACATTAAAGAAATGGCAGAACTTGCAGGACCCAAGATAGGAGTTATTACTTCTATAGGACCGACACACTTAGAAACCTTTATCAATATAGATAATATAATGAAAACAAAATATGAACTCATAGAGGCTCTTCCACCAGATGGAATTGCTATTTTCAATTACGATAATCAGTATGTAAAAAAACTTGCAGACAAAACCTTTAAAGAAAAAATACTTTATGGAACAGAAAATATTGAACAACTTGACATATATGCCACGAACATTGAGGTATCAAAGATTGGTTCAACTTTTATCTTAAATGATAAAAATGGTAACTCAATAAAATGTGAAACAAAACTATTAGGAGAGCATAATATTGGAAATTTATTAGCAGGTGCAGCAATAGGGGTTGCCTTAGGACTTAAATTTGAAGAAATTGCAGAAGGAATAAAGAAAGTAGAGCCAGTACCTCATAGACTACAATTAATAAACCCAGGTACTGGAGTAATAATAATAGATGATGCATTTAATTCAAACCCAGTTAGCTCAAAAGCAGCATTAGACGTCATTAGCCAATTTAAAGAAGGAAGAAAAATAATCGTTACTCCTGGAATGATAGAGTTAGGACAGGAAGAAGAAGAGGCAAATAGACAATTTGGAAGATACATATCTGAGGTATGTGACTATGTAATACTAGTTGGTAAAAATAGAACTAAACCTATTTACGAGGGAATATTTGAAAAAGAATTCAATAAGGATAGTGTATTTGTTGTAAATAGTTTAAATGAGGCAACAGCAGTGTTACAAAAAATAGTTAGACCAAAAGATGTAGTATTGTTTGAAAATGACTTACCTGACACTTATAATGAATAAATTAAGACTTTTATGAGAAGCTTTTACAGTAATAAGAAAGCTAGATTATTTTCATCTCAAAAGTAGTGAAGGGAGTTATCTTTTTATTAACATTTTAGGAATGGGGGATTTTTATGAAAAAAAGAGTAGGTGTAGTCTTTGGCGGTAGAAGCGTAGAGCATGAAGTTTCCGTCATTACAGGCATGCAAGTAATAGAGAATATTGACAAAGCAAAATATGAGGTAGTACCAATATATATCAGTAAAGAAGGTAAATGGTTAACTGGCGAATCTCTAATGAACTTTAAGAATTTTAAAAATGATAATTTAAAGAATTTAAAAGAAATAATAGTGACACCAGTGTATAAAGATTATAAAGTATATTCACATCCAGAAACTATAGGCTTTTTGGGTAAAAAGCTTGTAGAAAGTGTAGATGTAATATTTACAGCCCTTCATGGTACGAATGCAGAAGATGGAACAGTTCAAGGGTTACTTGAGCTAGTGGATATTCCATATACTGGTGCAGGCGTTATGGCATCTGCAGTTGGCATGGATAAGATAACAATGAAGGATGTATTTAGGGCACATGGTCTACCAATAGTAGATTATACATGGTTCTTTAGAAAAAAATGGTTTACTCATAAAGAAGTCATAATAAATGAAGTAGAGCAAAATCTTGGTTATCCTGTCTTTGTAAAACCAGCAAATCTTGGTTCAAGTGTCGGTATTACAAAGGCAAAAGATAAAAAAGAATTAATTGATTCAATTGAAATAGCAATAAGATATGACAGAAAAATAATAGTTGAAAAGAGTGTAGAGAATCCTAGAGAAATTAACTGTGCTGTAATGGGCTATGATGATAATGTGAAAGCATCATTATGTGAAGAGCCAGTGGGCTGGAAAGAGTTACTTACTTATGAAGATAAGTATATCAGTAGCAATTCTAAGGGTTCAAAAAGTGGAGGAAGAAACATACCTGCAGATCTTCCAGAAGAAAAAACAAAGCTAATACAAGAAACTGCAAAAAAAGCATTCATGGCTATAGATTGTAGAGGAAATGCAAGAATAGACTTCCTTTTGGACCAAGAAGGAAATGTATTCGTTAATGAAATAAACACTCTTCCAGGCTCAGTAGCATATTATCTCTGGGAGCCTATGGGAATAAACTTTAAAGACTTAGTAAGCGAACTTATAGATATTGCTTTAGCTGCACATAAAGAAAAGAACGAGAACATGTACTCATATGATGTCGATTTATTCAAAAGAATAGAATTTGGTGGAAGCAAAGCTAAGAAAATATAGAAATAAAAAAGACATGATTAATAATGATCATGTCTTTTTTAAACTTGCTTTTTCGAAACTGTGAGTCTATATTTTATTGTGTTTTAAAGTGACCAATTTTTCTTCCTGATATCCTATAGAAAAATATGCTTGAAGTAAGTCTTATCACAGCAACTGCAACTAAGGCAATTGTGATATTAGTCATATTCATTAGCTTTACCCCAAGTATAGGAGAAATACTGGAAATAATAGCTATAAGAGTATTATAAATTGCAATATAAATAGACCTATTCTCACTTGGTATTATATCTAGCAAAATATTGAACAATAATAATGTTGTTCCAGCCACTGATACACCAATTATTATATTAAATAACACAAGCATAAAAATTTGTTTACTAAGAGCATATAATAATGGTGTGATACCCATTCCAATAATAGCTAAGCTTAAAGCAAAACTATTTCCTTTCTTTTCTGCAAAACCTGCCCATCTAGTATATGATATTATTGAAGATAGTCCACTAGCAATTGATATAGCAGAGAGCCAAGATTCATTAGCTTCTAGTATTTTTACAGTATATATATTGAATAAAGGCTGTGCACCTATCCAACCAACATGAAAAAAAAGGGATGCAAATGTAAATAGAAGAAATTTATTATTCTTAGGAATTTCTTTCAGTACTTGTTTTAAGGAATCTAAATATCTAGGTTTTTCCTTGTTTTGAACTACAAATCCTTTAAATTTAAAGAAATAATAAACTTCGACTATAGATACTAAAAAAGTAATAATAAAAAATATCTGATACAGCTTTATGCTATCCTCGTTAGACTTTGGTACCGAAGTAAGTAATTTTCCTGATATGATAGTTAAAGCTATTCCAA
This sequence comes from Proteiniborus sp., assembly GCF_040308045.1. Taxonomy (NCBI): domain Bacteria; kingdom Bacillati; phylum Bacillota; class Clostridia; order Eubacteriales; genus Proteiniborus; species Proteiniborus sp. The sequence continues at coordinate 164,537 of NZ_JAWRHZ010000030.1, read as the reverse complement.
TAATTGAAGAATATTTATTTCTAAGTCCCATGGTTTTTCCACGCTCATGAGGACCAAATATCTCTCCCACGCTTGCTTGATACCCCATGTTTGCGATTGACCCAGGTAAGTTCATTAACCCTATCATTAATACAAATAAACTAGCTTGATTTACATTTAAAAAGGGTATAAAAGCAATTAGTAAAAAGAAGATTTTATGTAATAACATTGTAGTACCTATGGTCTTTTGTTTGTTGTTTACTGATTCAATTAATATTGCACCAGGGATAAAGGCAAATATACTGATTAAATAAGGCAATGATGTTAGATAAGCTATATGGTATTCATTAGCACCTAGCCTTTCTGCAAACTTAGCATAATATGGATTTACTAGTTTTAGAGCTACAGAAGCTAATACCCCGTTAATAATATTAATTCGATTATTATAACTAAATTTTTCGTCAAGAGACAAAGATGTTTCGACCATTTTAGACACCTTCTATTTTTTTATTTCGACACTAGAAATATTATATAATATATTTCAGAATAAATAAAGAACTCGACACTACTATTAATAATTATGTTATAATATGGAATAAGAAACATTAAGAGAATGTACACAGATATTTATATAACACTAATAATAAATTACAAAGGAGAGAAACAAAATGAACAGAGAAAATGCACTAAAGCATGTAAAAGATAATATAAAAAACAAAAATTTATTAAAGCACATGTATGCAGTAGAGGCTGTAATGAGAGGACTTGCAGAAATATTTTGTGAAAATAAAGACAAATGGGGTATATCTGGATTAGTACATGATATAGATTATGATACAACAGCAGATGACTTAGAGAGACACAGTTTAATTGGAGGAGCCATGCTAGAAGAGTTAGGTTATGATGCAGATATTGTTTATGCAGTAAAAGCACATAATAAAGTACATGGGTTAGAAAGAAAATCATTAATGGATAAGGCGCTATTTTGTACTGATCCATTAACTGGACTCATAGTTGCATCTGCATTAATTTCACCAGCAAAAAAACTTCATGCCATAGACACACAATTTGTAGTAAATAGATTTCATGAAAAGACTTTTGCAAAAGGAGCAAATAGAGATCAAATTAAAGCATGTAGTGATTTAGGACTTACTTTAGAAGAATTTATTAGTATAGGACTTGAATCAATGAGGCAAATTAATGATATATTGGGACTTTAATAAAATGGAGGAATTTTAATGAACACTAAAGAAAAAATAGTGGAATTTATGGAAAAACAGGCTTACAAGCCTATGCTTAGGGAAGAACTTGCTAGGGCTTTTGAAATTGAAGTAGTAGAATATAAAGACTTTTTTAAATTACTAGATGAGATGGAAAACGAAGGTCTCATAATAAAAACACATAAGGATAGATATGGTATACCAGAGAAGATGAACCTAGTAGTAGGGAGATTACAGTGTCATCAAAGAGGTTTTGGATTTTTAATACCAGAAAATAAAGAACTTAGTGACGTATTTATTTCAGCGCAAGATATGAATGGCGCTTTGCATGGTGATAAAGTAGTCGTTAGGTTAATTACAAAAAGTAGTGAAGGCAGAAGACAAGAAGGAGAGGTAATAAGGCTTTTAGAAAGAGTCAACAAAACAATAGTTGGGATATTTGAAAATAGTAAAAATTTTGGTTTTGTAGTTCCTAGTGATACAAGAATAAATATGGATATATTTATACCAAAGTCAGAGATAAATGGTGCAATAACTAATGAGCTAGTAATAGTAGAGATTACAAAATGGCCTGAAAAAAGAAGGAATCCTGAAGGTAAAATACTAGAAATCTTAGGCCACAAGAAGGATGTAGGTACAGACATTTTAGCAATTATTAAAAAATATGGATTGCCAGAAGATTTTCCTGAAGACGTTTATGCAGAGGCTGAAAGAATACCTGAAGAAATTCGTGAAGAAGAAATAAAGAGAAGATTAGATTTAAGAGACAAGACTATTTTTACAATAGATGGTGCTGATGCAAAGGACTTAGACGATGCTATTTCTATAGAAAAGCTGGAAAATGGGAATTACAAATTAGGAGTACATATAGCAGATGTAACATATTATGTTAGAGAGAATTCTTCTTTAGACAAAGAAGCTTTAAAAAGAGGAACAAGTGTATATCTTGTAGATAGAGTCATACCAATGTTACCACGAAAGCTTTCTAATGGTGTGTGTAGTCTGCATCCTGGTGTTCCACGACTAGCTTTAAGTATTTTTATGGAAATAAACAATAATGGAAAAGTTGTTGATCATCAAATATTAGAGACGGTTATAGAAAGCAAAGAAAGACTAATATATGATGATATATCAGATTTACTTGAAAAAGATGATCCTGAACAAAAACAAAGATACTCTCATATTTTAGATGATTTAAAATTAGCAGAGGAACTTTGTAGAATTTTAACTAAGATGAGAGAAGAAAGGGGAAGCATAGATTTTGATTTTCCAGAGGCTAAAATTATCTTAGATGAAAAAGGTAGGCCTATAGAGGTAAAAAAATATGATAGAAGAATAGCTAATAGAATAATTGAAGAATTTATGCTTATAAGTAATGAAACTGTGGCAGAATACATGTACTGGACAGATATTCCATTTTTATATAGGATTCATGAAGACCCAGATATAGAAAAAATAAATGACTTTAATAAATTTATTCATAATTTTGGATATCACTTAAAGGGCACACAAGAAATACATCCTAAAGAGCTTCAAGAATTAATTAAAAAAATAGAAAATACAAGAGAAGAAACAATAATAAATACATTAATGCTTAGATCCTTGAGAAAAGCTAAATATAGTGCAGAAGCAGAAGGACACTTTGGCTTAGCGGCAAAATACTATACTCATTTTACATCACCTATAAGAAGATATCCTGACCTTCAAATTCATAGGATTATAAAAGAATTTGTAAACAATAAGATAAATGAGCAAAGAATCGATAAACTAAGAGCTCTATTACCTAAAGTTGCAGAACAATCTTCCGTAACAGAAAGAACTGCAGACGAAGCATCTAGAGAAACTGATGATTTAAAGAAAGTAGAATATATGACTAATAGAATAGGACAGGAATACGAGGGCATCATTTCGGGAGTCATGCCTTTTGGAATATTTGTTGAACTTGGAAATACAATAGAGGGGTTAGTTCATATAAGTACTCTTGTAGACGATTATTATGAATATGACCAACCTAATTATAGATTTATAGGTGAAAGGACAAAGAAGATATATAGAATAGGTGACGAAGTCAGAATTAGGGTAGTAGGAACTGATGTAGCCAATAGGCAAATTGATTTTATTTTAGTATAATGTGGTATCTTTATAGTTTTTGTTGAGAATGGGCATATTCCATTCTCAATACGTCTATTTTACTATAACAAATGCAGTTGACATAATCATATGTTTTTGCTATAATTTAATTTGCACTTAAAATAGGTTATGGTGGGGTTTTTATGAGCACAAAGACACAAAACAAAACATTAGCAACTAATAGAAAGGCAAGACATGACTTTTTTATAGAGGAAACTATAGAAGCAGGTATTGCTTTAACAGGTACAGAAGTTAAATCTTTTAGACAAGGAAAAGTCAATCTAAAAGAAAGCTATGCTATGGTTGAAAATAGTGAGGTTTTTATCCATGGCATGCACGTAAGTCCCTATGAACAAGGCAATATATACAATGTAGATCCTCTAAGGAAAAGGAAGCTGCTACTTCACAAAAGAGAAATAAGAAAGTTAGTAGGTTATATTACTCAAAAGGGATACTCCCTAGTACCATTAAGTGCATACCTTAAAGCTGGCAAGGTGAAAATAGAGCTAGCCATTGCAAAAGGTAAAAAGCTATATGACAAAAGGGAAGACATAGCAAAGAAAGATGCAGAAAGAAGAATTCAAAGACATTTAAGTGAAAAATATTAATTGTCATTCTGAAGGTTATGAAGAATCTCTTAGATGCATTAACTCCCAATCCTCAATTAATTCATGGGGGCGAAAAGGTTTCGACGGGGGTGTGGAGTAAAGAGCAGCGAGTCGTTGTCGCCAAGCAACGTAAAAAGTGGCAAACTTAAATTAAACGCAAACGATAATTACGCATTAGCTGCCTAAGCGCAGCTACGTCTACTCTAACGGTCCTGCCCGTTAGATGCTAGGCGCCAAGTAAGCAGGGAACTACTATAGGGAGCTCTCCGACCTATAGTGGATAAATTGGAGATAGTGTAGTAGGAAGCCTGTTGCTAGGCGTCCTATGAGGCGATAACTCAAACTAGCAACTGCACTCGGAGAAGCTCTTTATAAAATGCTTTCGGACGTGGGTTCGATTCCCACCGCCTCCACCATAAAAGAACTTAAATATTGATACAATAGAAACTCCTTGATTTAAAGGGGTTTTGTTGTTTTTGGAGATGAGTTAATGGTGAAATTATTACATCTGCACACCCTTATGCTAAATTATGAACACGGGTGTGCAGTTTTTTGTTGGTGGATGCACTTTTTAGCGATATGGGGGTTGGCGGAATATGTACAAGATATGAAAAATATAAAGAGGATGCACTACTACAAAAGTCTTATACAGTTGATTTTCTAACAAAGAAGAAAAAGGTTAATGAGGGAGAAGTTCCACAATATTATGTAGAGAATAGCCATCCAGCCATTATTGAACCAGAAACCTTTGACCTAGTGCAACTTGAAATGAAAAAGCGAAAGGAAGCTAAAGGTTACAAGACTGGTGGGAATTGTTTTTCAGGGAAAAATAGTATGTGGGGAATAATACAAAACTCCACACATCTATGAAGACCAGATTAAGGAGGCATTTATCAAAGCTTTTAATAGTTTAATAGAAAATAAGGAAGAAATTATAATGGGTTATGAAGTTATATTGGAAGAACTTCTAGACACAACAAAGCTTGAAAAGAAGGCAGCTACTATTCAAAATGAGATGGAAATTGTAGAAGAATTATTTAGAAAGATGGTTTATGAGAATTCTAGAAAGGCTATGGACCAAAAGGAATATTCAAAAAAGTATAATGAATTGGTTGAAAGATATAAAAAGGCCCAAGATGAATTAAATGAAATTGAAGAAAAGCAGCAAGAAAACAAGGTTAGAAAAGATAGCATAGATACCTTTATAGATAGACTTGAAAGTCAAGATACAATTTTAATAGACTTTGATGAAGCTTTATGGACATCTACTGTAGATAAGGTAGTTATAGAAGATGATATTACATTTTACTTCAGGGATGGAACTAAAATTAAACAGGAAATATTATAAAAAATCATAACCTACTGGTTTAGAGGTTATAAAGCCTCAGACTAGTGGGCTATTTTTGTTTTGAATAAAATATGGTAGAAATTAGTTAATCTATTTGATAGAATAAAGGAAATTAAGAATATGTGATTAAAATAATTGATGTATATATGTAGTAAAGAAAAAATTAAATTATATGGAGGGAAGACTATGATACGTTTAATTAGTAAATCAGATTTTGAAGATATCAGAGCATTAACAGATCAAGTTCATACTATTCATGTAAAAAATAGACCAGATATTTATAAAGAAGGAAATCACTTTGGTGAAGAATTATTCGAAAAAATTTTAAATGATTCTTCAGTTATTGCTACTGTCTATGATGATGGAAAAGTTAAAGGGTTTTGTTATATGACTATACAAAATATTGAAAATCAAGCGAGTATGGTCGATAGAAAAAAAGGATTTATTGAGACTATAGTTGTTGATGAAGAATTTAGGAATCAAGGTATTGGAAAAGAATTGTTTTTAGATATAAAGAGTCGAGCTATTAAAACAGGTATAAAATGTATCGAACTGATGATATGGTCATTCAATTCTTTTGCCTTGTCTTTTTATAAAAGCCTTGGAATGACCCCACGAAGTGAGATACTAGAAATAAAACTTATTGATGAATAAGGTCATAAGGATTCCTTAAGTCTTATATCTATGGGAATTGGTGCTGGTGAAGTAGGGATTATCTAAATAATCTTTATTGGTAGTAATATAATAATATGGGATCCTTGAAAAAGTGCGCAACTTTAAGTTGCTAAAAACCAGATAAAAGAAAATGCAGATTGGTGTACAGGTATTATCTTTACCCTTATAATAGGCTTATAATATAAAGGAGGAATGATAATATGAGTTTTGGACAAAATTTGCAGTTTTTAAGAAAGATGTATCATGGCATGACACAAGAGGAGTTAGCTGAAAAAATGGGAGTATCCAGACAGACTGTTTCAAAATGGGAACTAGAAACTGCTTACCCAGAGATGGAAAAGGTAATAGAACTATGCCGATTTTTTTCATGTTCTATGGATCAGTTAGTACGAGAAGATATAAGTATGTGTAATGAGGCATATTCAGATATTCGAGTTGAGGAAATTATGTCATTTCGATATGTCAGGTATGCAGTAATCAGTGGAAATCCTGAAGATGATGCTATAAGGCATGTAAAAGACTGGGCAGTTAGCTATGGGATAGAACAACCTAAAATTATAGGGTGGAATTTTCCACATGTATCACAGGAACAAATAAATGTATATCATATGCACGGTTATGCGGCTGCATGTATTTTACCCTCAAACTTGGAATTAACATGTGATGACTTAGAAGTCATTTCTCAAAGAAATCAAAAATATATAGCTATTACAATTAAGGAACCTTTTAATTCACCATTTAATTTGATTCCAAATGCGTATAAAAGACTTATGCTATATGTGGAGGTAAATGGAATTAAGCATAAGCAAACTATGGAAATCTTATCCTGCTTTGAGAAGGAATACGAAAAAGATGGCATTAGTTATATGGATGTGTATATAGCTGTTGATCTTTAAAGATTGGTTAACAGAATATATGTAGATTCTGAGTAGTATGTATTGTCTGGTTTATATGTTACATAATTTATATTTGAAAAGACAAAACATAACACAAAAAGTCGGGAACAATCTCTTGATAAGAGATAAGATATATTTGCAGATAGGGGTGATGAATATGGGATGGGTTGAAGGAATTGGTAGGGCTATTAATTATATTGAAGATAATATCACAGAAGAAATTTCAATAGAGGATATTGCAGAAAAAGCATTTATATCTCCATTTTATTTCCAAAAAGGTTTTGCAATGCTTTGTGGTTTTACGGTTGGAGAGTATATTAGACAACGTAGGCTTACACTTGCCGGTAGTGAACTTATTTCTACTGATAAAAGGATTATCGATATTGCAGTGAAATATGGCTACACCTCAGCAGATAGTTTCACAAAGGCTTTTACCCGATTTCATGGCGTTACACCTACTGCAGTCCGAAAAGATGGAGCAATGGTTAAATCATTTGCCCCACTAAAAATCAAATTCTCATTGGAAGGTGGTTATATTATGGATTACAAAATTGTTGAAAAAGATTCATTCACTATTATGGGTGTATCAAGGATGTTTAAGTATGATAATGCAACTATGAAAATTCCACAGTTTTGGACAGAGCATTATCAAACAGGAAAGGGTAAGTTTGTATGTGGAATGTATGGGATATGTATAGATGAGAGTATGGCGGATTCAGATGAATTCGAGTACTTAATTGCAGATAATTATAATCCATGCTTGGAAATACCTGATGGTTTTGTTACAAAGGTTATACCTAAACATACATGGGCTATTTTTGCTTGTAAGGGTGCAATGCCAAAATCTTTGCAAGATGTGAATAAAAAAATTTTCTCAGAATGGCTGCCTAATTGCAAGGATTACGAAATTGCAGCAGGTTATAATGTTGAAATGTATACCAATATAGCTGATTATCCACAGGGTAATCAGGATGAAAACTATTATAGTGAAATTTGGATTCCTGTCAAAGAAAAATAATTATGTAGGATAATTAAGGTTTATAAAAAGTAAAACTCACTGGTTTTAAAGAGATAATGCTTTAGACTAGTGAGTTATTTTTTATTTCAAATAAAATCTGGTAGAAATTAGTTAATGTATATGATAGAATAAAGGAAATCAAGGATATTTTATGTATACGTATATACGTTAAAATATAAGAAATAGATGAATTAGTGATGATTTATAAGTTATAATAGAAAATATAATTCCCGGTTTCCAATGAAAAGGGATATTTGGGATAAACGGAGGAAGCACAGATGATTAATAAGACTGAATTAAGTAAAAAAATAGATAAATGTGCTGAAGAGTGGGGAGTAGCTGGAGCAGTGGCAATCTATAAAGCTGAAGAATGTTATCATAAGAATTTCTATGGTCTTGCAGATAGAGAAAAAAACATACCAATAACTAAGAATAGTACATATCTTATGTCTTTTAATAGTAGATTTTTACTAGGTTTATGTATAGGAATGTTGATTGATGAAGACAAACTAAAGCTTGAAGATAAATTGGACAAGTATATTCCTGAATATACTCATAGTTCTGAAATTACAATAAATCAACTTTGTTTAAAGCAGAGTGGAATTCCAGACTTTTTTAATGGTGGAATAATGAAAAAACAACAAACAGATGCTGAATATCAAGTTTTAACTGATGAAGATCGCAACCTAATAGATAGAAAACTATTTGTTCACCCATGGACATTTGAAGATGCAATTACTTATGTAGATGGAAAAGAGTTAACTAATGCACCAGGAACTGAGCCTACTGATGATCTTGATAATATGACAGAAACCCTATTTATACGAGAAGTCATTGAAAGAGCTTCAGCAAAAAACCTACCAGATTATGTAAGAAACAGAATCTTTGCTCCTCTTGGAATTAGAGGAGAATATTCCAAAGTCAATACTAAACCCTATGTGGTTTATGGAATGGCTGATTATATGAATGGCCAATATGAAGATGATAATAAATATACTTTCTCAATGAATTATGATGAAGCAGAGAAATTATTAGTTGCGGTGTTGAATAAGAAGTTACTGTCAGAAAAAGCATGGAAAGCAATTACTGCACCGGCTACATTTGAACAAAGTATTATATTTAATTCGGTTTCTGGATGGCTTAGTGCAAGGGACTTTGGTTATGGTAATCTAGGATGGAGTAATTATTTTTATTTGGATTGGGATACAGGAATAGGTCTTATTCATCTAACAAACAGTGAACTTATTGTACGATCTGAAAATGGGAGCCTAAGCCAATTTCGTAAAGAGTTTCGTCAAGAGACAGCTGCATCATTTGTATATCCCAATAATCCTAGGCTAGTACCTTTTAGTAAAAATAATGTATGGGATGCAATGCAGTTATCAATAAATGATGAACAACTAGAATATATGAGCAATGCTAAAGAAGCAATTTGTATAGCATATGCTTATAAACACGAGCTGTTTATTCTTATGGAAGGCAATCGATCCATCGGCTTATTAGCATTTAGCATGGATAGTAAAAATAAAAAGTATTACATTGAAAGTGTACTAATAGACAAAAAATATCAGCAACGTGGTTTTGGTAAGATTATGATGATAAAAGGAATTGAATATTTAAAATCCATTGGATGCACCCATCTAAGTATCGGAGTTAATCGATTTAATGTTGCTGCTCAGAAATTGTATAAATCAGTAGGCTTTGAAGAAAAGACTGTGTATGAAGATTTCGTTGAGTTGGAAACATATTTTGATTAAGATTTAGAAGTGTTTGGAACTATTTATGATGATTAAAATACTTACAAGCGGATTTCCTAACGTGTTTACGGATGATTTTAGTAGCTTATCGAAGACATATTTAAAAACAGTAAATTTGTTGAGGGAGTATGGTAATTATAAAATGAGCAGAACTAGAGCATGTTAAGATAATAACTGATATGAAAAAGAAAGGATAAAGATCATGGAATATGAAATTATACATTTACAAAAAGAGAAATGGAAGGGAACCATAATTCCAATTAAGTATACAACAGATAAGTATTATGATGTTATAGTAAATAAAACAGATAAAGGATTTGCAATTGAGATAGAAAAGAAAGAATTTACAGAGCCAGTGACTCACACACCAGAAGAATATGACTTTCCAGATAAGTTATATGAAGAACACTGGGAGGATGCCTATGCTTGGGGAGTGGTAGTTAATGACGAATTAGTTGCTGCAATAGAAACTAATCAAGAATTATGGTCTAATCGTCTAAGAATTACAGATCTTTGGGTGGCAGAAAAATATCAAAAACAAGGAATTGGTCATGCGTTAATTGAGATGGCAAAGGAGCAAGCAAGAAGAGAACGTCGTAGAGCGATTATACTAGAAACACAATCTTGCAATGTTAATGCAATAGATTTTTATCTGCATGAAGGCTTTAGCTTGATTGGCATGGATACTTGTTGCTACAAGAACAATGATTTGCAAAGAAAAGAAGTAAGGTTAGAATTTGGATGGTTTCCAGAAGAAAAGAAAAGATTAAATAGAGAAGAAATAGAAATTAGAATGGAAACAAGGTCGGATTGGTATAATGTAGAGTTAATGACACAGCATGCATTTTGGAATAAACATCATCTTGGATGTGACGAACATTACCTTGTACACATATTACGTCAAGACAAAGACTATCTTCCAGAGTTAAGCAGAATAGCAGTAAAGGATGGCAATGTAATAGGATGTATAATGTATTCAAAGGCACGAGTTGTTGACCGTGAAGATACGCATGAAATTATAACCTTTGGACCTCTTTGTGTAGAGCCTAAATGGCAAGGATGTGGAGTTGGTGAGCTGTTATTAAGGGAAACAATGAAATTAGCTGCAAATAAAGGGTATAAAGGGATTGTAATTTTTGGAGAACCGGATTATTATCCTAGAATTGGATTTAAAACATGTGATAATTTTAACATTACAACCGCCGATGGTAAAAACTTTGATGCATTTATGGGAATTGAATTAGCAGAAGATAGTATGAAAGGTATAAAAGGAAAGTTCTACGAATCGGAAGTTTTTAATAATCTTCCAAAGGAAGAAGTGGAAGAATATAATAAAAAATTCCCACAACTACAAAAATTAAGATTTCCAGGACAATGGGATTAATTAAATATTAAAATCAATTTAAACAACTTTGTTAACAGTTGCAATTTATAAACTAGAATATATTAAAAAAGCCTTTTAGCGTTAATCGAATATTGCTAAATTGTATTAAAATTTGAGTTGTTAGACATAAAAAACTATAATTTTGATACAATAGAAACTCCTTGATTTCAAGGAGTTTTGTTGTTTTTGTATTTGGTAGGTTTGAAAAAAGTCATAAGAATTCACAGAAAATATAAAATGTACATTATGAGTTCTTAAAAAAATTAAAATTAAAGATTTTGAAATACAGGTATTTATGGTAGAATTAATCCTGTAAACGATTTTTTTGTTAATATTATAACAAACTAATTATATTTGCAAATAAGAAATGGTTAGCTTTAAATTTGAGGAGGGATAAAATGAGTGAAAGGATAAAGTCTTTTATTAAGGATTTATCAATTTTAACAATAGGTATGTTTATTGGAGCATTAGCTGTACATTTTTTTTTGATACCGAGTAAATTAATTGTTGGCTCTATTACTGGTTTATCAATAGTAATTAATTTGCTTACATCAATACCATTGTCAGTATTAATTTTTATTATAAATGCATTTTTGCTAATTTTATCTTACTTACTTATTGGGAAAGAATTTGGTATTAAAACTATATACGCAGCGTTGATTTTGTCACCTATGCTTGCAATACTAGAAAAATTATGTCCAATTAAACAATCATTGATGCAGGATCAGTGGCTAGATCTTTTGTGTTTTGTTTTGCTTTTGAGTTTTTCACAAACGATTTTATTTAGACGCAATGCATCAACTGGTGGTTTAGATATTATAGCTAAAATTGTAAGCAAATATTTTCATGTTGATTTAGGTGCATCAGTTTCTATTGCAGGATCAATTATTTGTTTTACTGCAATTTTTGTGTATGATATAAGAACAGTAATCATAGGATTAATTGGAACTTATCTCAATGGATTAATATTAGAGCACTTTATGATAGGGTTTTATTCTAGAAAAAGGGTTTGTGTTATTTCTAAAGATTACGAGTCAATTCGTAAATTTATAATAGAAGATATGCATCGAGGTGCAACATTATATCCAATTAAAGGGGGATTAAGATCTGAGGACAACTTTGAAATTCAAAGTTTAATGACACGAAATGAATTTTCTTATCTTATGGAATTTATTAAAAAAGAACAAATTGATGCATTTATTACAGCAGGAACAGTTAGTGAAATTTATGGCAATCTTGGAGTAAAAGGAATCAAAAGTAAACCAAAAGTATTACTTAAAAGTAAATAAAAATATCTAATAGTTTATGTACCCCAAACTTTAGACAATAATCTAAATTTTATGAGGTGCATTTTTAGTGGTGTAAAATTGGAAAAGCTTATCGAAGAAAAAGGAATTAAAATTCCAATGTGGTCAGATGAATACCCATTGAATCTTTTAAAGATGGCGTTATCTTATTAATAACATGATATAATATATCATGGATATAAAAAAAGGCAGTAGAAAATTTTCCCTGTCTTCAAACAAGGAGGTAAAAATTTATGAAAAAACAATTAAATTTCGCAAAAATTATAGCATTATTATCAATTCTTTTAGTAGCTTTTATTTTATGGTATATATTTTTACCAGCATTCAATTTACATTCTTTTGGATTTTGGATTTATCTTTTAGTTAATTTAATATATATCGTAACTATTTTAATTACATTTAACAAAAAGTATTACAAACTTTATATGATACCAGTAATTCTTATGGCCTTATTTATTGTATTAAAATTATTTTCTGCAACAATATTTAATTCAACAAGGTATGCAAATTTAATTAAAAAAGAAAACAGTTCTTTTGAAGAAGATATTAAAGAAGCTTCATTTGAACAAGTTCCTACAGTTGATAGAGATACAGCACAAAGATTAGGTAGTAGAAAAATGGGGGAAATGTTAGAATTAGTTTCTCAATACAATGTATCCAATGCTTATACTCAAATCAATTTTGATGATAAACCTGTAAGAGTTACTCCGCTTGAATACAATGGGTTCTTAAAGTGGATAGGCAACAAAAAAGAAGGAATACCTAACTATATAATAGTAGATATGATAGACGGTAAAGTAGAGTTAAAGAAACTTGAAAACAATATTAAATATTCTAAATCAGATAAATTCTCAAGAGATATTTATCGACATTTAAGAAAAAATTATCCTACAGATATGTTTTTTGAAATCAATTTTGAAATAGATGAGGAAGGAATTCCTTATTGGGTTGCACCAGTATATCACAATAAAATTGGTTGGTTTGGAGGATTAGATGTAAAAGAAGTAATACTAACCAATGCAACAAATGGAGAAACTACAAAATATAATATAAAAGATGTACCGAAATGGGTGGATAGAATTTATGATGCAGATGAAATAGTTAAACAGCTTAATTGGAATGGAGGACTTCAATTAGGATTTTTTAATTCATTGTTTGCTCAAAAAGGTGTATTACAAACAACTGAAGGGTATAATTATCTAGCTATAGATGATGATGTTTACCTATATACAGGTATGACTTCTGTAGGAGCAGATGAATCTAATGTCGGCTTTGTACTTGTAAACTTAAGAACAAAAGATACTAAATTCTATAAAATGTCATCAGCAGAAGAATTTTCAGCTATGGGAAGTGCCGAAGGAGCAGTACAAGAAAAAGGATATAAATCAACATTTCCAATATTATTAAATATAGATAATAAACCAACCTATTTTATGTCTTTGAAAGATGAAGCTGGATTGGTTAAGATGTATGCATTAGTTGATGCTCAGAATTATCAAAAAGTATCAATTGGTGCAGCAGTAAGCAATGTTGTTAGCACACATATAGGCAGGGATATAACAAATCTTCAATCAGAAGAAGATGTCGAACCAACAGAATTCTTTAACACAAAAGGTAAAATAATAAGCATTGAATCAGTTGTTATTGACTGTAACACCCATTATTATTTCATATTGGATAATAGCAATAGGATATTTATAGCTAATATTGGAGTATCAGAAAAGTTACCATTCATAGAAGCTAATGATGAAGTTAATATAGAATATTATGAAAAGAACAACCTTAATCAAGTAATGGAACTAGAACTTGTAAAATAAAGTAACGTTTTAGCACAGTGAGAGAAACAATATCTAAGATAATACGAGATGAACACGTATGGAAGAATTGCTATTTTATGATTATTGGGAAGAGAACAGCCTTTGAGCTTGATACGGAATCTATGAAGTTGCTGAAGCTCATATCCTGTCAGTAGGAGATGAGCGGAGGGAATGTCAAATTACTAATTGCACTTGGTGAAGCTCTTTATAAAGTGCTTTCTGATCCCACTGCCTCCACCATACATACATGTAAATATTGATGCAATGCAAACCTCTTGATTTCAAGGGGTTTTGTTATTTTTGAATAGAATCACTATAAATTATTAATTAGAGGTAATTTTTATTTATAAAAGTAATTAAATAAATACGGTTATTGTCTATAAAAAATTGTTTATTGATTAACTAAAGGGTATATATGTTGATGGAAATCTAACTAGAAGGAGTGTAAAACTTGGAAGGCTTATATGAGAAACTATTAGTTTCATTGCAAGAAGAAAACAAAGAAAAAGCATTAAATATGTGTATAACAGCATTAAAAGAAAAAAGCATATCAATAGTAGACCTATATCAAAGTATACTAAGTCCAGCATTAAATCACATAATAGAGGAATATCCTAATGATGAAGATTTAATCTGGAGAGAGCATGTTAGAAGTGGAATTATAAGAAATATAGTAGAGGCTGCATTCCCTTATGTATTAGCAGAAAGGGATAGTTTTGGTGAATCTAACAAAGGAAATGTAATAGTAATGTGCCCAGAATATGAAGACCATGATCTAGGAGCAAGAATGGTATCTGATTTTTTCACAATAGTAGGTTACAATTCAACATTCATTGGAGCAAAAACACCAAGTAAAACAATATTAAAAGCAGTAGAAATCGTATCACCAAAGTATCTATGTATAAGTGTCACAAACTATTACAACTTGATTTCTGTTAAGAAAACAATAGAAGGCATAAAATCATCCACAAAGAACAACATAATATTCTTATTAGGAGGAAGCGCATTTGTTTCCAATCCTAGTGCTCACAAAGAAGTAGGGGGAGATTATTTACTTAATAGCTTCCAAGACATCAAAGACTTAGGCAAGGGAGTTGAATAAATTTGAAATTAGCATTTAGTATAGCAACAAGATTTCTTAAATCTAGCAAAGGACAAACAGCTCTTATTGCAATAGGTATAGCTATTGGGGTATCGGTACAAATATTTATAGGATCCTTGATAGATGGATTACAATTATCATTAATAGACAAAACCATAGGTAGTTCCTCACATATAACAATACAACCAAAAGGTAAAGAAAACTATTTTGAAGACAATGATGAAATAATAAATAAACTAAGAAAAGATGATAGATTTACTGCAGTATCTAAATCCTTAGATGCATCAGGATTTGTATTACAAGACGAAGAAACATATCCTGTACTTATGAGAGGATTTGAGTTCGAGAATGCAAACAATATATATAAATTAGACGAAAAACTAATAGAAGGCAACCTACCTTCATCATCAATGGAAATATTACTAGGCAAGAATTTAGTTCAGGAACTCGGATTCAAAATAGGAGACAAGGTATCTTTTTTAACACCGGATGGTAGATACATGGAGTCTAAACTAGTAGGAGTATTTGATTTAAAAGTAGCAAGCCTTAACAAATCATGGTCAATAAGTACCATAGACAATGTAGGGGAAATATTTGAGAAAGAAGGTAGCTTATCTACAATAGAAACTCAAATAGAAGAAGTTTTTGATGCAGATATAATAGCCAAAAGTTTAGATAGTTACTTGCAAGAATTTGAGTTAGAATCATCTAACTGGAAAGTACAAAACGAAGAGCTACTATCAGGATTAGCAGGTCAATCAGCCTCAAGTATTATGATACAAGTATTTGTATTACTTGCAGTATTACTAGGTATAGCATCAGTGCTGGCAATTTCAGTAATTCAAAAATCTAGGCAAATAGGTATATTAAAAGCCATGGGAATAAAAGACAAAGATGCAAGTTTAATCTTCTTATTCCAAGGATTATTACTAGGTGTTATAGGATCAATAATTGGGACAGGTCTTGGGATATCATTTTCATATATATTTTCAACCTTTGTTAAAAACCCAGATGGAACTCCACTAGTACCATTCTATTTAGATATTAAATTTGTAGGTTTATCAGTTGCAATAGCCATAGCTTCTTCAACTATTGCAGCATTAATACCAGCTAGAAAGTCTTCTAAGCTAAATCCAATTGAGGTGATTAAGAATGGCTAATATATTAGAACTTAAAAACATAAATAAAATATATGGTGAAAAAATAAAAACACAGGTACTATATAATATAAACTTGGACTTCCAAGAGTCCTCATTTAACTCAATAATAGGGGCATCAGGAAGTGGGAAATCTACCTTAATGAACATCATAGGAACATTGGATAAGGCTACCAGTGGAGATGTACTAATAGATGGGAATAACATAACCAACTTCAACAAAGAACAACTTGCAGTCCTTAGAAATGAAACCATAGGATTTATATTTCAGTTTCATTATCTATTACCAGAGTTTACAGTACTAGAAAATGTTTTGATGCCATATAGAATAAAGCACAACAAAGTCACAAAAGAAGCATTAAAAAGAGCAAATGATCTAATAGAAATAGTAGGATTAAGCAAAGTAATAAATAACAAAGCAACAGACATATCTGGAGGACAGCAACAAAGAGCGGCAATAGCAAGATCACTTATCAATAGTCCAAGGATTATATTAGGCGATGAGCCAACAGGAAATCTTGATTCCGAAACAACAGAAACAGTATATAATCTATTAAGAGAAATAAACAACGAATTCAAATCAACATTTATTGTTATAACCCATGATAAAAGAATAGCAGAAAAAGCAGACAGAATTATAGAAATAAAAGATGGAAAGATATACGCAGATTTTATAAAAGGATAATATTGAATCCATAGTGAGGTAATTAATCACTATGGATTCAATTATATTCAAGGAGTTATTTACTCAAGTAGTGGTACTTAGATAATTTCTTGGCTTGGTAGATGAGTGGGAATATTGTAGTCTCAATAAATCTGAGTGCATAAAATACTCGTTAGTACATTTTGATAAAAGACAAGATATTGAAAAATAGAGGTAATGAAAGGAGACAGCAATTCAGAAAAATGAACTAGAAAAGATTAAACTGGCAAATAAAATGCTTGAGAAAAAAGCCTATGCCTGTTACCAAAAATAACAACTTATTTAGCGATAACTTCACATATCAGTATAAAGAAGCTAATATATTAAATTAATCATTTTTTTAAAAACAGAAAATTATAATATCATTCAAAAAAGCATAGAAAAATGTGTCATGCAAGGAATAAAGCGATAATCAAGTGAAATAGTAGTTGTATTTTTGGACTAGAAGGGTTATAATTTAATCGAGACACAAGTAAAATGAATTAAATAGGGGGTCATAAAATGAAAAAGGTACTAACGATTGCTTTAGCAATCATGTTGGCAGTTATGAGTTTAGCTGGTTGTAGCAGCAACACAAGTAAGGGTGCTGAAATAGCACTTATCACTGACAAAGGGAATATTGATGACAAATCATTTAACCAAGGAGCTTGGGAAGGTGTAGTTGCTTTTGCAGAAGCAGAAAAAATCACACATACATATATCAAACCTGAAGAGGCTTCAGATGCTGGATACCTTGCAGCTATAGATCTTGCAGTAGCAGGTGGAGCAAAAGTAGTTGTAACACCAGGATTCTTGTTTGAGGTTCCTATCTATGAAGCACAGACAAAATATCCAGAAGTTAAATTTATTCTTCTTGATGGAGCACCTCACACAGCAGATTATTCAACATTCGAAACTAAGGAAAACGTTGCAAGTATAATGTATTCTGAGGAACAATCAGGATATCTTGCAGGCTATGCAGCAGTTATGGATGGAATGACTAATCTTGGATTCATGGGTGGTATGGCTGTTCCAGCTGTACAGGCATTTGGATATGGATATCTTCAAGGAGCTGAAGATGCTGCTAAAGAATTAGGTCTTTCTGATGGAGCAATAAAAGCAACATACCATTATACTGGTAACTTTGAAGAAAATGACACAAACAAAGCAACTGCAAAAACAATGTATCAAGAAGGTACAGAAGTAATATTCGCATGTGGTGGTGCAGTTGGTAAATCTGTTATGTCAGCAGCTAGTGAAGCTGGTGCAAAGGTTATTGGTGTTGACGTTGACCAAAGATATGATAGCGAAACTGTTATATCATCAGCTACAAAAGGTCTTGCAGCTTCAGTAATAAGTGTACTTGAATCTATCTATAAGACAGATAGTTGGGCAACATACGCAGGAAAAACAACATACTTTAATGCAGCTAACGATGGTGTTGGTCTTCCAACTACTGTAATAGGCGATGAGAAAGCAGATGCATTTGATAGATTCCAATCTTTCAATAAGGAAGCATATGATAATTTATTTGCTAAACTTGTTGATGGAAGCGTTACTCCTATTCGTGAAATCGAAGTTGCAGATCCATCAGGAAATGCTACTGCTGAAGAACTTACTAATCAATTGAACCTTGTAAAAGTTGTAGTTACAACAAGATAGTAAAAATAATAAATTTTACCTGCCATATTAGGCTAGGCCTTATGCAAGTAAGATTCAACTAATGGAGGAAGGCTTAAGTTTTCCTCCATTTTCTATATAAAAATCCTTAGAAATATGTTAATATAAAAGTAAAAAATAATTGAAAAGAAGAGGTTGACGTGGAAAATTATATTGTTGAAATGCTTAATATTACAAAAAAATTCCCGGGTATTATTGCTAACGACAATATTACCCTAAAACTGAAAAAAGGAGAAATTCATGCTCTTTTAGGAGAAAATGGTGCTGGTAAATCTACCCTTATGAGTGTACTTTTCGGTCTTTATCAACCTGAAAATGGTGAAATAAGAAAGAATGGAGAAGTTGTCAAAATCAACAATCCTAATGATGCAAATGCTTTAGGAATTGGAATGGTCCACCAACACTTTAAGTTGGTAGAGATTTTCACTGTGCTAGAAAATATTATTCTTGGTGTAGAACCAAATAGGATGGGATTTCTTGAAAAGAAGGAAGCAAGAAAAAAAGTTATAGAGCTTAGCGAAAGATATGGGCTTAAAGTTGATCCAGATGCCTTAATTGAAAATATTACAGTTGGAATGCAGCAAAGAGTAGAAATTCTCAAAATGCTATACAGGGATAATGAAATTTTAATTTTTGATGAGCCTACAGCTGTACTAACTCCGCAGGAGATTAAAGAACTTCTCCAGATTATGAAGGGCTTTGCGAATGAGGGAAAATCGATTCTTTTTATTACCCATAAACTTAATGAAATTATGGAGGTTGCAGACAGATGTACAGTTTTAAGAAAAGGTAAATACATCGGAACTGTATATATTAAAGATACAACCAAGGAAGAGCTTTCACGGATGATGGTAGGCCGTGATATAAGCTTTAGTGTAGATAAAAAAGAACCTAAAGTTGGAGATGTGGTTCTTTCAGTTAGAAATCTTACTGTATCATCTAAAACCCATAAAACAAAAGATGCTATAAAAAACGTATCCTTCAATGTTAGAGCAGGTGAGATAGTATGTCTTGCAGGAATTGATGGCAATGGGCAGACTGAATTTGTTAATGCTCTTACTGGGCTGGAAAAGGTTAGTTCAGGTAGTATTACACTATGTGGCAAGGATATCACCAAAGCATCAATTAGACAACGTTCTATAGCTGGTATGAGTCATATTCCAGAGGATAGACACAAACATGGTCTTGTATTAGATTATAAACTTGAGGAAAATTTAGTACTTCAGAGATATTGGCAGCCTGAATTCCAAAAGGGAGGATTCATAAAGTTTGATGCTGTAAGAGAATATGCTGAAAGGCTTATAGATAAATTTGATATCAGAAGTGGCCAAGGACCAGTAACTATGACGAGAAGTATGTCTGGTGGTAATCAGCAGAAGGCAATTATAGCAAGAGAAATTGACAAGGAGCATGAGCTTCTTGTAGCAGTACAACCTACAAGAGGTCTAGATGTAGGAGCAATAGAGTATGTACACAAGCAGCTTGTTGCAAGACGTGATGCAGGTAAGGCTGTATTTCTTGTATCACTGGAACTGGATGAGGTTATGAATGTAAGCGATCGTATTCTAGTCATATATGAAGGGGAGATTGTTGGAGAACTTGATCCAAAGACTACAACTGTACAAGAGCTTGGACTTTATATGTCAGGAGCAAAACGTGATACCGTAAAGGAGATTAATGATGCAGGATAAAAATAGTTCATATAAAAAAAATAGATTTGACTTTAAGAGTATTAAAAATAACATTGGGTTTTCTTCATTTTCATCTGCTTTAATGGCTATTTTCCTTGGTCTAATTTTCGGTTTCTTAGTAATGATTGTTGCAAAACCAGGGAATGCTTTAGCAGGATTTCAAAATGTAGTTCTTGGAGGATTCAGTAGAATAGGTGACGTGTTTTACTTTGCAACACCAATACTCATGACAGGTCTAGCTGTTGGCTTTGCATTCAAGATGGGATTATTTAATATAGGAGCCTCAGGACAATACACTATGGGGATGTTTTTTGCTCTCTATGTAGGTTTTATGTGGGATTTACCAAGTAACATACATTGGGTAGTAGCTGTTTTAGCTGGAATGATAGGAGGTATGCTTTGGGGCTTTGTACCTGGAATTTTTAAAGCCCTTCTGAATGTAAACGAAGTAATCACATCAATAATGTTCAACTACATTGGCATGTATCTTGTGGATATGATTATTCAAGGAAGTTCTGTCATGTATGTATCTAACAAAACAAGAACTAATTATTTACCAGCTGATGTTCAGATTCCTTCTCTTGGAATTCCGAATTCCAATGTAAATTTAGGAATTGTATTGGCAATAATTATTGCAATTATTCTATATATAGTGCTTCAAAAAACTACCTTTGGTTATGAATTAAAGGCAACCGGCTTCAACAAACATGCTAGTGAATATGCGGGGATGAAAGGCAAAAGAAACATAATTATTACAATGGTAATTGCAGGTGGTCTTGCAGGGCTTGGAGGAGCATTTGCAATACTAGCTCCATCTGCCATTGCAGGAAGCAGTATGACATATGAACCTATTAATATTATTGCTCCCAATGGCTTCAATGGTATAGCAGTTGCACTTTTAGGAAGCTCACATCCAATAGGTACTATTTTTTCAGCAGTCTTTATTTCTCACATACAGCGTGGAGGCACTCTTGCAAGTCTTGTAGGCTATAAGCCTGAAATTATAGACGTTGTTGTTGCTGTTATAATTTATTTCTCAGCATTTGCAATGATAATGAATACAGCATTAGCTAAGTTTGTAAAGAGACATTTTGGGAAAAAACACGCTGACCAAACAACAATAGAGAGTGAAGAACCTACGCATGATGATCAAGATCGAGTTTCAGACAATAATACAAGGGAGGCAGAATAATGGATACTGTATATTATTTAATTCAAAATATGCTTCCTGTAGCAATGCCATTGCTTCTTGTAGCATTAGGTGGTATGTTCAGTGAAATAGGTGGTGTAGTAAACATTGCACTTGAAGGAATAATGCTTTTTGGAGCTTTCTTTGGCGCATTGTTTGTTTATTTTGTCCAAGGTACAGGAATGGACCCACAAACTGTTCTACTTCTAGGAATGTTAATTGCTGCAGTAGCAGGTGTAATATATTCACTGCTTTTATCTTTTGCAGCAGTTACGATGAAGGCAGATCAAGTTATTACTGGTACTTCTCTTAACATGCTTATACCGGCAGCGATTTTACTTTTTTCAAAAATGTTCTTCAATAGTGATGGTATCACTACAAACATGAACTTTTATATTCGGGAAATACCTGTTTTAGGAAAGATTCCGGTGTTGGGGCAGATGTTTTTTCAGAGAACGTATTTAACAGTTCTAATTAGCGTTATATTTCTTATAATAGCAGTAATTGTTTTTTATAAAACAAGATTTGGTTTACGACTTCGAGCATGTGGAGAGCATCCTCATGCTGCTGATTCTGTAGGCATCAATGTCCATAAAATGAGATATGCAGGTACTAGTATCTCTGGTATTCTAGGTGGAATCGGAGGATTTTTCTACTCAGTTGGAGTTATGGATGGTAATGTAAATGGACATACAGGAGTTGCAGGATTTGGATTCCTAGCTTTGGCAGTAATGATTTTTGGTCAATGGAAGCCTATAAAGATTCTTTTTGCAGCTTTATTCTTTGCATTCCTTAGAACTCTAGCATACTCCGTAGCCCTAGTACCATTTTTAAATAACTTAGGTATCAATCAAACCTACTATAAGATGATGCCATATTTAGCTACTATGGTTGTACTTGCATTTACCTCAAAGAAATCAAGAGCACCAAAGGCAGAGGGTATACCATACGACAAATCTCAGAGATAAGAAATATATAGGATGAATATTATCAAAATGTGAAGCCTTGATTAGACTTATAATCAAGGCTTTAACAATTTATTTCCTAGGTGCACCTGAACAGGGGGCCATTTCGAGGTAATAGTTGTATACCTCTTCAAAAGAAAGTCCAAGATTAGAACCTAGGTTGAGAAATTCACCGAGAAGTTTAATATATCTTGACATTGCATCAATATAATTACTATGTTTTATATTGTATTTTAAGTGAGTAATATCATCAAATATATTACCAAAAGCTTTAATTACACTTTCTTCTTTAGCTACAGAATTTACACTATCTATATTAATAATACTGAAGTTATTTTCATTGCCTATGGATAGTAGATATTTCATAGCGTCTATATATCTTATCATAAGTTTATCTCTTGATATGTCTTCTCTTGTTTTAGAATACTTATAACATTTTGTAAGATTAGCTAATTCACCTACTTTAACTTGAAGAGCTAGAAACCTTAAATCAAATACATTTTCTTCTCCTAAAGCATTTTCATCAATTTGTGAAATTCTCTTGATATTATTCTCCATTATCTGTTGAAGTTTAAAAAGTTGATCTAGATTCATATCTACACTCCTTTCTATATTTATCAAATCATAATGTCTTTATTTTATTTAGATTCTGTGAAATAAGTAGTAGCTTCTGAAACTAATTCTTCCATTAATTCCTTAACTGATACTATTTTATTTATAAGAGAGGCATTTGCTCCAGCAAAGACAAAGCCTGATTCTAAATTTCCTTTTTGAGCATTGATAAGTGCGCTAGCTATACAATATGGTACTTCCTTCGGATTGCACGGCTTTAAACAGTTAGTAATGCATCGGATAGGTTTTTTTAATCCTAGTTTTACTTCATTAAGGAAATCATTTTTAATAGCTCTACCAATCATGCCAACAGGACTTTGAATTAACTCTATATCATCGGACTTACACTCTATATATGCCTGCTTAAATGCATCAGAGGCATCACATTCATGTGTTGCAGCAAAACGACTTCCCATTTGTACTCCAGATGCGCCAGCATTTAATAAATTAGCAATATCCTTTCCGTCAAAAACTCCTCCTCCTGCAATAATTGGAATTTTCCTATTATATTTTTCTTCGAAAGGTTTTATAGCGCTTAAAACATCACTTACGAGTTTATCAAGTTCATTAGCTGGATCAAAAAGGGATTCTCTAGAAAAACCTAGATGACCTCCAGCTTTAGGTCCTTCAACTACAATAGCATCAGGAGCAACTTGATAGTGCCTATCCCAACTTCTACATATTATTGAAGCAGTCCTACCTGAAGAAACAATAGGTGCAATTTTAGTGCTAGTTCCTCTGGTGAACTTAGGTAGACTTAAAGGGAGACCAGCACCGGAGAAAATAATATCTATTTTTTCTTGAACTGATTGTTTAACCATTTCATCAAAATTATTTAGCACAGCCATTAAATTAATGCCAATAATTCCATTATTGCAAATTTCTTTAGCTTTCTTAATATGTTTTTTTAACGCTCTTAAATTTGCTTCTTTTTTATTTGTAAAATAATCTGCTTCGTTGAACCCAATTTCAACACCAGAAATAACACCTATTCCTCCGTTTAGTGATACGTTTCCAGCTAAAGATGATAATGATATTCCTACTCCCATACCACCTTGGACAATAGGAACTTTAGCAACTAAATCACCAATTTTTAAACTAGGTAACCTCATGTATATCCTCCTCTTTCATTAACCATAAAATACTATCTAATTTATTTTCAAATATTTACAATAACTCTAAAAGTAATTCAAAATATACTTTTAATTTTTGTGGTTATAACAAAATACTAACACCAGGTACTAATATCAAGTATATATTTAATTGTATAAAAAGTAAATACTAATATTTTATAAAAAAACATTTAGTTGACATTACTTATAACAATATACCTGTAAAATAAAATGCTTAATATCAAAACAAGATTAAGATATTTATAATAATAAAGATAAATTTCTTTGAATCTTATATTATATCTACTAGTAGAAACAACATTCTAATAATTGAAACATATAATAATACAAACACTTCAGTATGAAGGGAGTAATATTTTATGCAGATTCATGTGGTACAAGCAGGACAAACAATATATGGTATAGCTCAGGCATATGGTACAACTGTTCAAGAAGTTGTTACTTCAAATGAGATTAGTAATCCTAACCAGCTTGTAGTAGGGCAGGCTTTAGTAATACCAATTGTAGGAAGCTTTTACTGGGTTCAACCAGGAGATAGCATATATAGTATAGCAAACAGGTTTGGTATCAGATATCAAACCCTTGCGAGAGTGAACAATATTTCATTAGATCAACCCCTTGTTATTGGACAGCGGCTCTATATTCCACCGCCATTAAAGAGAAGTGCAGAGGTTAATGCTTATGTTGAACCAACTGGGAGAGTAGTGAGTTCTATTTTAGAGCAGTCTACTAGGCAGAGTGCCCCTTTTTTAACTTATTTAGCTCCTTTTAGTTATCAAGTTCAAAGAGATGGAACCTTAAAAACACCACTTTTAAATAATTTTCCACAAATTGCAAGAGAAAGTAGAGCTACATTGATGATGGTGGTAACAAACTTGGAAGAAGGGCAGTTTAGTGATGAGTTAGGAAGGATTATTCTTACTAATGAAGAAGTGCAAAATAATTTACTAGATAATATTATTGCAACAGCTAAAGAAGCAGGATTTAGGGATATTCATTTTGATATGGAATTTTTACCTCCAGAAAATAGAGAGGATTATAACAGGTTTTTAATGAAGGCAAAAGAAAGACTTTCAGGAGAAGGTTTTTTAATGTCGACAGCCCTTGCACCAAAAACTAGTGCAGAGCAAGCAGGTGCTTGGTATGAGGCACATGATTACAAAGCACATGGAGAAATTGCTGATTTTGTAGTTCTGATGACTTATGAATGGGGATATAGTGGAGGTCCACCAATGGCTGTATCGCCAATTGGTCCAGTACGAAATGTAGTAGAGTATGCTTTGACAGAGATGCCAGGAAGCAAAATAATGTTAGGACAAAATCTATATGGATATGACTGGACATTACCTTTTATTCCTGGAGGGCAATATGCAAGAGCAGTAAGCCCTCAAAAAGCCATTGATATTGCTCGAATCAATAACGTGCCAATTCAATATGATTATACAGCTCAAGCCCCTCATTTTAATTACACTGATACTAGTGGAAACAAGCATGAGGTATGGTTTGAGGATGCTAGGTCTATTCAAGCTAAATTTGACTTAATCAAAGAACTAGGACTTAGAGGAGTTAGTTATTGGAAACTAGGTCTTGATTTCCCTCAAAATTGGCTATTAATAAGTTACAATTTCAACGTAGTAAAATCATAAAAAACATACAGTGGTTTACACTGTTGTTAATGTAATACCACTGTATGCCTATTATTATAGGTCGATTTTTTTGTAATTAATTAAATATTTAGCAGATATTCCTGGTTCTGTCATGCCAATTGGATCTAACACATCATTTAGTTCTGCTTCGTTCAAAATATCTTTGTTAAGTATAATATTTCTTATAGGTTCACCTGTAGCCATAGCTATTTTTGCAATTTCTGCAGCTTTTTTATATCCTATATGAGGGCAAATAGCAGTAACAATACCGATACTATTTTCAACTAATTCCTTACATCTTTCCACGTTTGCAGTAATATCTTTGATACAATTTTCTGTATAAGTATTGATGCCGTTAGCTAACATTTCTATAGACTGGAATAAATTAAAGAAAATTAGTGGTTCAAAAGCATTTAGTTCTAATTGTCCGGCTTCTGCAGCCATTGTAATTGCAACATCATTGCCTATGATTTTAAATGCTACTTGGCTTACAACCTCTGGTATTACTGGGTTAACTTTTCCTGGCATTATTGAAGAACCGTTTTGTTTTGGAGGAAGATTAATTTCTCCAAATCCAGTTCTTGGGCCTGAAGACATAAGTCTTAAGTCATTTGCCATTTTTGATAAGCTAACAGCACATGTTTTAATAGCAGAAGAAACTGATACAAAGCAATCTAAGTTTTGAGTTGCATCTATTAAATCTTGTGCTTGACGCAAATCAATACCTGTAACTAAGCTAAGACTAGAAACGATTCTATCAAAATATAATTCATCAGCATTTATACCTGTTCCTATTGCAGTACCACCCATATTTACAACTTTTAGTTCTTCTTGTACCTTTGTAATTCTAGCAATATCTCTTTTTACTACTGAGCTATAAGCTTTAAATTCTTGCCCTAGTCTAATAGGAACTGCATCTTGCATTTGAGTTCTACCCATTTTTATTATATCATTAAATTCAATTGATTTCTCTATAAGAGCATTGTATAAACTTTCTAGTTCCTTAGTAACTTTAGGAAGTAGTTTCAAAATTGTTATTTTACCTGCAGTAGGAATAACATCATTAGTAGATTGACCCATATTCACATGGTCATTTGGATGAACAAAATTATAAGCTCCTTTTTCTCCTCCTAAAATCTCATTAGCTCTGTTAGCAACAACTTCGTTAACATTCATATTTGCTGATGTCCCTGCTCCACCCTGAATAGGGTCTATAATAAATTGCTCATGTAGATTTCCGATAATTATTTCATCACATGCTTGAATAATTGCGCTTTCAATTTTTTTGCTTAATAGACCAGCCTCCCTATTTGTAATAGCAGATGCTTTTTTTACAAGAGCAAGGCTATTTATAAATTCTTCGTGCATTGTAGAGCCTGTAATTCTAAAGTTTTCTGCTGCTCTTAAGGTTTGCACACCATAGTATGCATCCATAGGAACTTGTTTTGTACCGATAGAGTCACTTTCTTCTCTAAAGCCATTAAAGCTTTCTGTAAAATCCATATTATTGCCTCCTCATAGATGATTTATATTGAAAAAAATACTTTCATATGTATTTATTTTAACAAATGATACTTGCCGCATTCATTATAGCTTCTTTTCATAGAATAATCAACGACATATAGAAGGATTTTTTCATTGTGGAGTGTAAAGCTTCATTTCATGCCAACATCTTTCAAATGTTGAAAAATAAACAATATTTAATAAATTACTTTTAGTTCATAAAGCTTATAAAATGTGTAAGTTGTTATATTAACTTAAGGATTTTTTAAAGACATATAATCTTTTTTGTCGATAAAGAAGGATTTTTCAATCAACCATAGAATCAAGAATATGGGGGAAGTTGCATGTATGAGATAATTACATACACGAAACGTAATAACACTTAATTCACAAATACCAAAAAGAGGTGAAGGTAATGCGAGAAGTAGATGTAAATATTATACAAGAGCTAGTAGCAGAGAAATGTATTTCTTCAAATATTTTTATAGAAGAAGACATAAAGGAAGCTTTAATAAAGGCTAAAGATAATGAAAGTTCATCAGTAGGGAATATGATTTTAGATATGATAATTAAAAATTCTGAAGTGGCTAAAGAAAATGATATAGCTTTATGCCAAGATACTGGAATGGTAGTAGCCTTTGTAGAAGTTGGACAAGAGGTTCACTTTATAAATGGTAGTGTAACTGATGCAATAAACAAGGGTGTCATAGATGGATACAGAGAAGGATACTTGAGAAAGTCAGTTGTAGAAGACCCTCTTTTAAGAAATAACACAAAAGATAATTCACCAGCAGTTATATATTATAATATTGTGCCTGGAGATAAGGTAAAAATTGAGCTTATGTTTAAAGGATTTGGTAGTGAAAATATGAGTCAAATTAAGATGTTAAAACCATCAGATGGAGAGGAAGGAGTATTTGATTTTGTAATAAAAGCAGTAAAAGATGCTGGTCCTAACCCATGTCCCCCAATAATAGTGGGAGTAGGAATAGGTGGCACAATGGATAAAGCAGCTAATTTGGCAAAGCATTCATTAATAAGACCGATTGGTTCTAGAAATGAATTAGAGCATTTAGCAAGATTAGAAGAGAAACTACTAGATAAGATTAACTCTTTAGGTATTGGGCCTCAAGGTTTGGGAGGAGTTACTACCGCATTAGATGTGCATATTGAATCTTACCCTACGCATATTGCAGGATTACCAGTAGCTGTAAATATAAATTGCCATTCCTCAAGGCATAGTACAATAGTTCTATAGATTATATTTAAGAATAGGGGTGAAAAAATGACTGTAAAAGCACTAAACACTCCACTAACAAAGGATGTGTTAAGAGAACTAAGAGCGGGAGATATTGTATCATTAACAGGAACAATATATACTGCAAGGGATGCTGCTCATAAAAGAATGATTGAAAAACTAAAAAAAGGTGAAGAGCTGCCATTTGATATTAAAAATTCTGTACTATATTATGTAGGACCAACTCCAGCAAAGCCTGGAAGAGTAATAGGTTCTGCTGGACCAACAACAAGCTATAGAATGGATAGTATGACTGTACCACTACTTGAATTAGGGTTATCGGGCATGATTGGAAAAGGTTTAAGAAGTGAGGAAGTAATAAATAGCATGAAAAAAAATGAAGCAGTATACTTCACAGCAGTTGGTGGTGCAGGAGCTTTAATAGCAAGCTCGGTTAAGGAGGCCAAAGTAATAGCTTACGACGACTTAGGTCCTGAAGCTATAAGAGAATTGAAGGTTGAAAATCTTCCTATAATAGTATGTATAGATATTTATGGGAACAATCTATATGATAAAACAAAATAGTATTAGGGGGCTAGATAAATATGAAGGATTATAATGAACTATCATTAAAGATGCATAGAGAAAACAAAGGTAAGGTTAGCATTCAAAGTAAAGTTAGGGTAGAAACAAAAGATGATTTATCAATCGCTTATACGCCAGGAGTAGCACAACCTTGTAAAGAAATAGAAAAATGTAAAGATAAAGTCTACGAATACACAGCTAAAGGCAATTTAGTTGCTGTAATAAGTGATGGTACTGCAGTACTAGGACTAGGAGATATTGGTCCTTATGGTGCTATTCCAGTAATGGAAGGCAAATCAATACTTTTTAAAACATATGCAGATGTAGATGCATTTCCTATATGTTTAAATACAAAAGATGTAGAAGAAATAATTAGAACTGTAAAATTACTAGAGCCTGTATTTGGAGGAATAAATCTAGAAGACATAGCAGCACCAAAATGCTTTGAAATAGAAAAGAGACTAGATGAAGAACTAGATATACCTGTATTTCATGATGACCAACATGGAACTGCAATAGTAGTACTTTCTGGACTTATTAATGGATTAAAGCTAGCAGGAAAAGAATTTAAGGACCTAGATGTTGTAATAAATGGTTCGGGAGCAGCAGGTATTGCAATAGCAAAACTATTACTAAGCGTTGGTGTTAAGGATGTAATATTATGTGATAGAAAAGGTGCTATATCAAAAGATAGACAAGATTTAAACCCAATAAAAAAAGAAATGGTCGAGATTACGAATAAAAATTCACAAAAAGGTGAATTGAAGGATGTAATAAAGAATAAGGATGTTTTCATAGGAGTATCATCAGCGAACTGTCTAACTAAAGAAATGGTTAAAACAATGAATGAAAAGTCTATGATTTTTGCGATGGCAAATCCTGTGCCAGAAATTATGCCAGATGATGCAAAAGAAGCTGGTGCTTTCATAGTAGGAACAGGTAGATCTGATTTTGCTAATCAAATAAATAACGTACTGGCATTTCCAGGAATTTTTAGAGGCGCATTGGATGTAAGAGCAAGTAGAATAACTGAGAATATGAAAATCCAAGCAGCTTATGGCATTGCAAATATAGTTAATGAAGACGAGCTAAGTGTTGATATGATAATACCTAGTCCATTTAACAAAGAAGTTGCAAAAGCAGTAGCGGAAGCAGTTAAAAAAGCAGCTATTGAAGACGGAGTAGCGAGAATATAGACTGACAACAAAGCCTTGAGTAGACTTAGAGTTTATTCAAGGTTTTTTAATGATATCATATATTTGATATATGAATTATGCATATGGGTATATTTTACATAGTGTAAAAAATAAAGGAAATAATTATTGAATAAAGAATTAAAACATTAGGAGATTGTTTTATTTTAAATAAGAAAGGGGAAATCGCATGTCAAGAAAAGCTTATAATGCTAATGGCGCTGTAGCGGTTGGACCATATTCACATGCTGTTGAATCTGGAGATACAGTCTATTTTTCAGGACAGACTCCAATAGACTCAAGAACAGGTAAACTTGTAGAAGGCTCTATCACAGAACAAACGGAGCAATGTTTTAAAAACTTGTTTAATGTACTTGAAGCTGTTAGACTAAAGCCTGATGACGTAGTAAAAGTAAATGTTTTTCTTACTAACATGGACAATTTTTCAGCTATGAACAAAGTATATGAAAAGCAGTTTTCAACACCATATCCTGCAAGAACTACAATAGGAGTTGCTTCACTTCCACTAGGGGCACAAGTTGAAATAGAAATGATAGCTAGGAAAAAATAATTACTATTAAAGTAGCAAAATAATTAATACGGAGGATATAAAATGAAGCTTGTTTCTTGGAATGTAAACGGCCTTAGGGCTTGTGTAGGTAAAGGATTTTTAGAATATTTTAATGAAGTAGATGCTGACATATTTTGTGTTCAGGAAACTAAATTACAAGAGGGACAAATTGATTTAGATCTAACAGGTTATCATCAGTACTGGAATTATGCAGTTAAAAAAGGTTATTCTGGTACAGCAGTGTTTACCAAGAAAAAACCTATATCTGTAAAATACGGATTGGATATTGAGGAGCATGATCAAGAAGGGAGGGTAATAACCCTCGAATTTGAAGAATTCTTTTTAGTTAATGTTTATACCCCAAATTCAAAAAGAGAGCTAGCACGACTAGATTATAGAATGACTTGGGAGAATGATTTTAGGAATTATCTTAAGAAGCTTGATTCTGTAAAGCCTGTTATTTTATGTGGAGATTTAAATGTAGCTCATAAAGAGATAGACTTAAAGAATCCTAGTAGCAATAGAAAAAATGCTGGCTTTACAGATGAAGAAAGGGAAAAGATGACTGTATTACTTAACAACGGTTTTTTAGATTCTTTTAGATACTTTTATCCAGACAAAGAAGATGCATATTCTTGGTGGTCTTACATGGGAAAAGCTAGGGATAGGAATGTAGGCTGGAGAATTGACTATTTCATTGTATCTGAAAGGCTAAAAGATAAACTAAAGGATTCACAAATACATTCAAGCATAATGGGTAGTGATCATTGCCCTATATTGTTGGATATATATTTTGATAAAAACTAAGTATGTATTTTATAGTAGAAAATTAATTCTCTATAAAATTACTATTACAACTTGAACGTCTAGAATATTGCAGAAAAGCCTTGATTAATCTTCATAACTAATCAAGGCTTTATATGATGCATTAAAATTTTAGATTATTAATCTTAGTTATTTGTAAAACACGTGCTCACCAATACGTGCTACATATGTTTTGTTATTTACAATCCATTTACCTTCTGCTTTATCAGGATTGAAAAAATAAGTTGAGTTTCCTACTGGCTTTACGCCATTTAGAGCATCTTTTGCTGCTTGTATGCTTTCTTCTGATGGAGTATTATAGATAGTTCCATCTGCTACAGGACTAAATTGAGGAATACCTTTGTAGTATTCAAATATTACATTCTTTATTGTGTTTGGGAAAGAATTTGAAGCAACCCTATTTAAGATAACATTTCCTACTGCCACTTTGCCTTTATAAGGTTCAGCTCCAGCTTCAGCTTGGATTATTCTAGAAAGCCAATACAAATCTGTTGTATTAGAATTTCTGCTTACGCTTGTCCCACGTGATACTGATGCAGATGCTAGTGCCCCATATAATAATGATTGAGTTTGCTTACCGGCTATTCCATCAATTCTTATCTTATTAGCCTTTTGAAAGGCAATTACTGCTTTTTCAGTTCTTGGCCCGAAAATACCATCGACAGATCCAGCTGAAAAGCCTTTGTTATTTAGAGCCTGTTGTAATTTAGATACTTCAGGACCCCTACTTCTAAACTTTAATACTACATAGGAGTCATTTCCAGCAGCAAAGACGCTTGTTATGTTCAGTAAGATTAATAATAGTAATAGGACTGATGCAACAATCCTTTTTTGATGTATTTTCATAATAGAAAACACCCCTTCCTTTTTGCTTCCGAAGTTAGCTGACGGGTTCGGGACAGAAGGCTCCCTACCATGGTATCCATGGATTAACCCCTTGATTGGTTCCTCCGTACCTAGAAAATCTAGGATTCAGCAAGTTTGTGTTTTTGCATAGTAATTATTATATAAGCCTACAATTATTATGTCAACCAACAAGCAGCAAAAGGAACAAATTACCTAGGAAAATAAAGTAAAGATTTTAATGTGTATAAAGTAATTTGTTTCAAATTCACACTTGACATTATCTGAAATAAATGGTAGATTATATGGTAATACTTGAGAGTGTATCTAGGGTTCCGACTATCTTTTAAAGTGTCTGGTCCAAGCGATACAAAGATATTATCTACACTTCTGGGAGAAAAGCCCGGAGGACGAGTCTCATTAGACTCTTCTTCCGGGCTTTTTATATAAATAAAGGAGGTGCCTCTATATGAGCATTATACAAGTAAGAGATTTACAAAAAACATTTCAAGTAAAAATTAAGAAAGCAGGGTTACGAGGAAGCGTAAAGGCAGTATTTAGACCTGAATATAAAGAGGTTAGTGCAGTTAACAATATTTCCTTTAATGTTGATAAAGGTGAAATACTAGCTTTTATTGGTCCTAATGGAGCAGGCAAATCTACAACTATTAAAATGCTTACAGGTATCTTGAATCCTTCTTCAGGTGAGATTAGTGTTCTTGGGCTTAATCCATTAGCTCAAAGAAGGATGCTATCCTACAAAATAGGAACAGTATTTGGACAAAAATCTCAGCTATGGTTTCACCTTCCTCCAATAGATAGCTTTCATCTTTTAGGAAAGATATATGAAATGTCAGATTCATCTCTTAAGCAACGTATTATGTATTTAACCGAGCTATTTGAGATAGAAGAACTGTTAGAAATTCCAGTACGGAAATTATCATTGGGGCAGAGGATTAGGTGTGAAATTGCAGCATCTTTGTTGCATAATCCAGAAGTGATATTTTTAGATGAACCAACTATTGGATTAGATGTTGTAGTTAAGCAGAAAATACGGGAATTAATCATAAGATTAAATAAAGAAAACAAAACTACTATATTTTTGACTTCTCATGATGCTGGAGACATAGAGCGAGTTTGTAAAAGAGTAATAATAGTGAATCATGGAGAAATAGTGTTAAATGAGTCTGTTAAAAACTTAAAGTATAATTATATGAATCAGAAGATTATTGATATAAAGTACAATGAACCTGTGGAATTACTTGATGAACAAATAGAAATAGTAAAACATAAAGGATATGCTGCAAAAGTAAAGGTAGATAGTTCCATTCATGACATAGATACAGTAATTGCTTATTTAATGAAAGCAGGAAAAGTTGCTGACATCACTATATCTGAACCTCCTTTAGAAGAAATTATTTCTTATATATATTTGCAGAAGAATTTAGGCGGTGATGCTATTGAAAAAACTATATAAATATCTATTTGTAAGTAGAATAAGCTTATCAAATAATCTTGTATACGTTGAAAACTTTATAGTTAGGAATTTCTTCTTAGTATTTATAATTTATATCATGTTGATGCT
The DNA here is from genome assembly GCF_040308045.1 of Proteiniborus sp. Taxonomy (NCBI): domain Bacteria; kingdom Bacillati; phylum Bacillota; class Clostridia; order Eubacteriales; genus Proteiniborus; species Proteiniborus sp. The sequence goes on along the minus strand of NZ_JAWRHZ010000030.1, from coordinate 130,199 downwards.
TTGGCAAAATATATATGGTCAAAAAGGAGATGTAATTGCTGGTCTTAGTTTAAGACAAATGATATGGTATCTAATAGTTACAGAAATCATTACACTATCTCGTTCAGACGTATTTAATGAAGTTTCTGTAGATGTAAAGAATGGAAACATAGCTTACATGCTAAACAAACCTTATAGTTATGTATTTTATTGCTTTTCCAATTCTTTAGGTGAGATTGGTGTAAAGTTAATTACAAATGCTACTATTGGATTAATAATAGGTGTTCTCTATGTTGGACCATTAATAGAATTTAAACTTACTCAATTGCCTTTTGTTGTTTTAAGTATATTACTTGGAATATGTATTAACTTTTTCATTCACATATGTTTATCTCTAACTTCATTTTGGGTGGAAGAAAATAGTGCATTTTATTGGATTTATAGCAAGCTTGTATTTACACTAGGCGGTATGCTAATTCCTATAGAAATGTTTCCAGAATGGATAGAAAGGTTAGCTAGAAGGCTTCCCTTTGCCTATATAACCTACGGACCTGCAAGACTAGTTGTTGATTTTTCTCTTTCTAATTTTGCAAGTGTCTTAGCTTTTCAGCTTGGATATTTACTAATCTTTATTGGACTTTCTACATTCATTTACAGGAAGGGGGTTAGAGCACTAAATGTTAATGGAGGTTAAGAAAAATTTAAAATTAATAGCTATGTATTTTCGCTTTAATCTTTCTGCATCAATGGAATATAGAACCAGCTTTCTTATTCAAACATTTGGAATGATTTTGAATAATGCTTCATTCATATTTTTCTGGTGGGTGTTATTTGGGAATATAGAAAGCATAGGAGGTTATGGTTTTAAGGATGTCATGATGCTATGGGCCATATCTTCAGTATCTTATGGCATTAGTTTTGTAATATTTGGTAATGCAAGACGAATTACACAAATGATAGTTAATGGTGAACTGGACCCTTATTTATTGCAGCCAAAGGATGTTCTTATAAATATTATTTCATCAAGTACTGTTATTTCAGCTTGGGGAGACATAATATATGGTATTATTTTGTTTGTTGGAGTTAATGGTGTTCATATAGCAGACTTTATACTATTCTTGCTTTTTAGTGTTAATGCTGCCTTACTTTTTTCTAGTGTTTTAATATTTGCAAACTCTTTAGCCTTCTATATGGGTAATTCTCAAGGTATTAGTGGACTCGTACTAGAGTTTATGATATCTTTTAGTATATATCCAGAGGGAATATATAAAGGTTTTGCAAAATATATTATATATACAATTGTTCCAGCAGCTTTTATTACTTTAATTCCAGTTAGATTACTGCAATATTTTTCATGGAGATGGTTTATCATACTTTTAGCCGTATCAGTAGCTTGGATAATATTTGCATTTTGGTTTTTCTATAAAGGTTTAAAAAAATATGAATCAGGTAATCTAATCGTAAATAAGCTTTAATTATGTTGAATTACTAATATTAAGGAGCGAATAACATGACTGGAAACAGAAAGTTTGTTAATATAATTAAAATTTCTACATCGATAGTACTAGTCATATTAATTGCTTTGATAATAAATATAGCTAAAAATCATAATGATAAAAATCTAGCTACGGAACTTTCATTGTCAGGTAAAAGGGTAATGGTTTTAGGAGGCCCTAATGAAAAATATGAAGATAAGCTATATAATGAAGATACTTCACCTGTTTTTAAATATAGCAATATATCAGATGAGATTAAAGAAAAAATGATTAGGGTATCTTGGAAAGAAGATTCACCTGTGAAGCTTGAGGATCTTGCATATATAAATGTTACTTATTGGGGATTTGATAATGCTGAGCATGTAGGTGAAATGATAGTACATGAAAAGCTAGCATTAGAGGTTTTAGAAATATTTAAAGAGCTTTATGAAGCTAGATTTTCTATAGAAAAGATTGTGCTTATTGATGAGTATGATGCAAATGATGATCTGTCAATGGCAGACAACAATACATCTGCATTTTGCTCAAGAGAAGTGACTGGAAAAAAAGGAGTGTTCTCAGAGCATAGCTATGGAGTTGCCATAGATATAAATCCAATTCAAAATCCTTATATAAAAGGAGATATCGTACTGCCAGAGGAAGGTAGTTTTTATCTAGATAGAAACAATGTACGAAAAGGCATGATAACTAAAGGAGATGTATGCTATAATGCCTTTAAGAATAGAGGCTGGGTGTGGGGTGGAGAATGGAATACTTTAAAAGACTATCAGCATTTCCAAAAGAAAATAGAAGACAATTAGATAATATTAAATAAACCCTACTTTAAAGTAGGGTTTATTTAATATCGAAGATATCTGCATAAGATGAAAAAATAATAAACTTAAAGTCTATTATTTTTGTTTGAAATCAATTATAATATCATAGGTAGTGATTAAAATCGAACACTTATAATGATTTATTTTAGATGCTAGGAGTATTAGTAATGGAAAAACATTTTTTTGATTGGAAAGAATATATTTTAGAAAATGGTTTAAAAATAGTTTCTATAAAAAAAGATACTGAGCTATTTTCTATTCATTTAGGAGTAAATGTAGGCGCTGTAAATGAAGAAGAAAATGAAAAAGGATTGTGTCATTTTATTGAGCATATGCTTTTTAAAGGTACTAAACTAAGGACCAATATAGAAATAGACCAAGACTTAGAAGATAGAGCAGGTTCATATAATGCTTATACAACCTATACAGCTACGGCATTTTCTATAACTGCACTTTATGATGAGCTTGAACCATCTATGGAAATATTATCGGATATTATTAGAAACTCCACTTTTCCTTCTGAGGAAATAGAGAAAGAAAGGGGAGTAATACTAGCTGAATTTAGGAATAGCTATGATGATGTGGAACATTTTAGCTTCAATAAAGTCAATAGCATAGGTTTTGAAAAGAGTCCATTAAAATACGATATATTGGGTAAAGAAAGTCTTATTAAAAGCTTTACTAGGGATGAAATAGTATCTTTTTATAATAAGTACTATGTCCCTAACAACAGTGTTATAAGCATAGTATCACCATTAGACCATGAAGAAGTTTATGAAAAGGCTAAGACATATTTTATTGATTGGCAGAAGAAGGATTTGAAAAAGAATGAAGTCATAGTCGAAAAGAATCTTAACGATGAAGTGATTTCACATAAAAAAGAAATAGAACAGAATACTATTGTATATCTTTATACCTTTTATAACCTTACAAGAGACGAAGAACTCGCATTAGAGATACTAAACCATAAGCTGGGGGAAAGTGCTAATTCAATTCTTTTTAGAGCCCTAAGAGAGGATAAGGGAATATCCTATGATATATATTCAGAGATGGATGCAACTGATTATATAAAAACCTTAAATATTTATTGTTCTGCTTCTGAAGATGATATATTTGAGGCTAAGAAAACAATAGATTATTGTATAGAAAATATAGCAAATAAGAATATAAAAATAGACGATAAAAATATAACTCTAATGAAAAAAGTAATGAAGACAGGGATTGCGTCTATTCTTGAAGATTCAGAGGGATTATGTAATTATGTACTCCATCAGAAGCTTATGGATAGAAAAATAGATGAATTCTCTGAGGATTTAGAGGCACTTAATAATATTAAATCGGAAGATGTATATAAAGTTGCTAAGAAGGTTTTAGCTAATCCCACTATTCATATGCTAGTTAACTAGAAGTGATATGGAATAGTCTTAAACGCCAATGCCGGATTTGGACTTATAATGCTGGTTTTTGCTTGTATAGGATAGTTTCTGTGGTAGGGGCTGGTCTTCGTGCCAGCCCTTTTTAGTTTCTATTCTATGCTAGTAGTTTCATACTATTTAGAGGGTTTCAGTCACTAGTTCTGCTATCTGTACTGCATTAGTAGCAGCACCTTTTCTAATATTATCAGAGACAACCCACATATTTACTCCATTTTCAATACTAAAATCTCTTCTAATTCTGCCTACATATACATCATCTGTTCCGTTTGCACTTATTGGCATAGGATATATATTATTGTCAATATCGTCTTGGATAATTACTCCTTTGCTTTCGCTTAAAATCTTATATATGTGGCTTACTTCAAATGCTTTTTCAAATTCAATATTAATTGATACACTATGGCAGTTTTTAACTGGGATTCTAACGGTTGTAGCTGTTATTTTCAACGCATTATCATTTAATATTTTCTTTGTCTCCTCAATCATTTTAAATTCTTCCTTTGTGTAACCATTATCCATAAAAGTATCTATGTGAGGAATACAGTTATAGGCAATAGGATAAGGATATTTTTTATTTGGTAGGTTTTTAAGCCCATTTTCCAAATCCATAATTCCACCTACCCCAGAGCCTGAAACAGCTTGATATGTTGAATACACTAGTCTCTTAATTTTATAAGTCTCATGTAAAGGATTTAAAGGAACTACTACTTGTATTGTAGAACAGTTGGGATTAGAAATAATTCCTTTATGCCATCTAATATCCTGAGGGTTTACCTCAGGGACAATAAGAGGCACATCTTCTTCCATTCTCCAAGCACTACTATTATCAATTACAATTATGCCTTTCTCTTTAGCTAATGGAGCATATTGTTTACTTATTTCGCTACCTGCTGAAAAAAGCGCAATGTCTATATCTTTATTAAAAGAGCTATAATCTAACTTTTCTACTAGATATTCAGTATTATTAAATATTACTTTTGTATTTTTAGATTTTGATGAAGCAAAAAGGTATAAGTTGTTTATTGGAAAAGCTCTTTCTTCTAGTACTTTTAGAATTGTTCTTCCTACCATTCCTGTAGCACCTATAACTGCCACGTTTAGCTTTTTCAAGTAAAAACCACCCCTAACAAAAAAATAATTTATACTTTCATAGAAGCATCTTGAGAACCTAGTAAATAATCATTAGTCTAAGTAGAAAACACCCTTGCATATTAATTCTGCTGGTCCTGTCATAAAAATAAGACCTTCAATTAGCTCTATCTCAAGAATTCCTCCTAATACATGGACCTTTACTTTTTTACTTGTGTTATATAGCTTTGAGCAAATAAATGCAGAAGCACAAGCACCTGTACCACAAGCCAAAGTCTGTCCTACGCCTCTTTCCCAAGTGAGCATTTTTATATTGTTTTTATCTACTATCTCGCAAAAGTTTACATTAGTTTTCTTAGAGAAAACACGATAGTTTTCAATTAGCGGGCCAATTTTTTTGATGTCTATTATCTCTAAATTATCTACTTTAATTATAGAATGAATAGTTCCTACTGATAATGTGGAAATATTGAATATTTCATCTTCCACTTTGATTTCCTTATTAATAAATGTCTCTTCATCAGTAATTATTGGGAATGATTTTGTTGATAGCTTTGGAGCTCCCATATTAACCGTAACACTTTTTACAATGCCATCTTCAATATTTAGTTTAGGTTCCATTATCCCTGCTAAGGTTTCTACCTTGAAAGTAGTTTTTTGAATGATTCCATTATCATAAACATATTTTGAAAAACATCTTATTCCATTACCACACATAGGTGCTTCAGTTCCATCAGCATTGAAGAATACCATTTTTATATCTGCAATACTTGAATTTTCTACAACTATCATTCCATCAGCGCCAATTCCAAAATGTCTATCACAAGTTTTTTTTGCAAGGTCACTATATTTACCTAATTCTTCTTCGATTCCATTTAAAATAATGAAGTCATTTCCTGTGCCTTGCATTTTTACAAAATTAATCATATGTACCCCTCCACCAATCTTATTGTAGGTTATAATTATATTATACACAAAAATGATATCATAGATGAAGAAGTTAATATTAGAAAATTAACTAAAGAAAGGACCTTATAAGTCCTTTCCTTAGTTCAAAAGTGTCTTTTAGTACTTGCCGAATCCTCCGCCACCGAATAAGAAGAATATTATAATTATTAGTAGCAAGAAAAATATTAGACTATCATCAGAGCCGCCGCCAAGTAAACCACTAAGTAAACCTTTATTTTCTGTCATGTGCTTACCTCCTATAACAAAATAATATATGTAATACTATCTTATGTAAAAGTATAAATTTGGTGCAAATTATTAACTTTTTTATTGCTTTCCTATGTAAAATATTTGTGATAAGATTGTAATAATAATATTGCATTATGCCTATTTACTTAAAAGGAATAATATTTTAAAAATTAATTATAAATATAATATAGGAGGTAAACTAAATGGATTTGCTAAAGAAAAAAATATTAGCTGAAGGTAGTGTAGAAGAGGGTAATATTTTAAAGGTCGATAGCTTTTTGAATCATCAGCTAGATGTAGCCTTTTTAAATGAGGTTGGAAAAGAGTTTAAAAGACTTTTTGAAGATAGGGAAATTACAAAAATACTCACCCTTGAAACATCGGGTATAGCTATAGCAAGTATAGCTGCTCAATATTTTAATGTACCAGTAGTTTTTGCTAAAAAAATAGCAACTAAGAATCTTGACAAAGCAACTTATGAAAGTGATGTTTACTCTTATACTAAAGGCAGAACATATAAAATAAAAGTGTCAAAAAAATATATTACATCTGATGATCGCATCCTTATTATTGATGACTTTTTAGCAAATGCGCAGGCTGCCTTAGGATTAATGGATATTATAAATAAAGCTGGAGCAACTTTAGAAGGAATAGGTATAGTTATTGAAAAAGGTTTCCAAGATGGTGGAGAGCTTTTAAGAAAACAAGGCATTAACTTGAAATCTCTAGTAATAGTAGATTCACTAGAAGTAGGTAATATTAAGTTTAGATAGGCTAAAAGACATTTTATAATAGTATAAGAACTATCTAACACAAATTTATAAAGCAGAGGAGAATCTTTACCTCTGCTTTTTATGACTTTAAAGTGATTTTACTGCATTTTCTATTCTTTGGAGCGCTTTAAGCAATTCAGATTTAGGACATGCAAAGTTAAGTCTTTGGAAACCTTGTCCACATTTTCCAAATGCATATCCATATTTAAATCCGATTTTCATTTTTTCAAGAGCAAGATGTTCTAGTTCTTTATCGGTAAGGCCAAGACTTCTAAAATCTAGCCATCCAACATAAGTACCTTCTGGTTTTACCATTTTGACACCAGGTATATTATTTTCTATATAGTCCATCATAAAATCTCTATTTTGTTCTATATATTTTACTGCTTCATTTAGCCAATCCTCACAATTATTGTAGGCTTCTTCTATAGCTATTACTGCAAAGATATTTTTTAATTTTGTCTCTAAAGCCTCTGCAACTAAATCATATTCTGCTCTTAATTTTGGATTAGATATTACTGTTAAAGTGGCTTTTAGTCCAGTAATATTGAATCCTTTTCCAGGACCAAAAACTGTGACAGTATTCATTGCTAGTTCTTCTGAGAGACTTGATATAGGAATATGCTTACTTTCAGAAAAAATTACATCAGAGTATATTTCATCAGCAAGTATAATAATATCATTCTTTAGGCATATTTCTCCAATTTTCAACAATTCATCCTTTGTAAACACTCTGCCTATAGGATTTTGAGGATTGCATAGTACTAGCATTTTTACTCTTGGGTCTATTAGTTTTTCTAGGCTATCAAAGTCAATACTATATTTTCCATCTTCATAAATTAATGAATCTTTGACAACATGCCTGCCATTAAAAACAGCTAATTCTTCGAATTTGTAGAATACAGGATCTTGAACTATTACTTTGTCACCTGGTTTTGTGAAAGCATATATTGCAGCTACTATAGAAGGCATTGCTCCATTTGAAGTTCTAATCCAATCTTTTTCGATTAACCAATTGTTTCTTCTTTTTTGCCAGTTTACTACTGATTCATAAAAAGAATCAGTTGCTATTGTATAACCGTATATAGCTTGTTGAGCTCTTTCTATCATTGCCTTACTTAACGCAGGAGCTACTTCAAATTCCATATCTGCTTCCCACATTGGTATTAAGTCGTTAGTTCCAAAATGCTCTAACATTCCATCCCATTTTTCAGATCTAGTATTCCAACGATTAAGTACTTTATCAAAATCATATTTCATAATATTCACTCCTTTGAATATCCTAGACAATATTTTTTAATCTTATTAATTATAGCATAATAATATAAGTTTATCATTTTTATCGACAGGTTTCATCCTAAAAATTTATAAATAAACAATTTGTTAAAAATTACATAAGAATTTTGATAGAGTATTATTAGGCTTGTTGATTTATTTATTTAATAAGTAGTATAATATTTTTAGGATGAAGTAAATCCTATTACCATGAATTTTTAATAAGAAATTATTACCATGATTAATATAACTAGTAATATGCTTTTTACAGTGCGAATAATAAGGCAGGGGGGATTATATGATTTTTTATTGGGAAAAAATTTTAATACCATATGAACAAGCTGTAGAAGAGCTTAAAGTTAAATTTAAAGGAATAAGAAATGAATATAGGAGACTTGATGAGTACTCTCCTATAGAATTTGTTACTGGTAGAGTAAAGGCCGTATCTAGTATTTTAGATAAAGCTAGGCGAAGAAATGTACCCTTGGAAAGAATAGAAGAAGAGATAGAAGATATTGCAGGAATACGTATTATGTGTCAGCTTGTAGATGATATTGAAAAAGTCGTTGAGCTTATAAGAAGTAGAGATGGAAAAGATTTGAAAATCGTTGAAGAAAGAGATTACATAACTAATATTAAAGAAAGTGGGTATAGAAGTTATCATATTATAATAAAATATAAGATTCATACTGTATTTGGTGAAAAAGAAATATTAGCAGAGATACAGATAAGAACATTAGCGATGAACTTTTGGGCTACTATTGAACATTCTTTAAACTATAAATTTGCCAAAAAAATACCTGAAGATATAAAACAGCGTCTTAAAAATGCAGCTGAGGCAGCATTTTTACTTGACAAAGAAATGTCTGCAATTAAGGATGAGATTACAGATGCTCAAGAGATTTTCCAGCTTAAGTCTTCTCTAATTGTGGATATATTGAGGAAGATTCAAAATCTATATTTTACTGGAAAAATCAAAGAAATAGAAGGCATTCAAGAAAGATTTCTAGTTCTACAAGAACATGGAGATGTATCTGATTTAAGACAGTTTAGCAAAGAGTTAGAAGATATGCTTTAATATTTTGTAGTTTATTTAACATTACTTGGTTAATGTTTTGTTATTTGGGTAACAATAAATACAAAATATAATATTGGGGGAGAGCATATGGATAAAATAGAAAAGAACTTTAAATATTTTTTAGACAAATATGGAGACATTTATGAAGCATATGAAAATTTTGGGCAAAAGGTACATAATGATGGAGGACCCCTTGACGAAAAAACTCGCTGGCTAATTAAAGCTGCAATCTCTGCAGCATGTAAGCACCATTATTCAGTAAGAACTCATATTAGAAAAGCATTAAAATGCGGATGTACAAGAGATGAAATTGAACATGCACTTATGCTAGTAGCACCAACAGCAGGTTTTCCTGCGTTTATGGAAGCACTTATGTGCTTAAGAGAAGAACTTGATGATAATGCATTATAAAAACGGCTATTTTAGCCGTTTTTATATTTGAAATTTCTTATAATATTCATAGCAAATTCTTTAGCTTCATCTCCAATATTTGGTAACTCCATAATAGTACCCTTATCATTAGCAGTAGCCATCAGAGAAAAATAAGGAGGAAGCCTAAAGGTTTTATTTATGTTTAAAGCACTGATTAGCTGCTTAGCAACTGAGTCACTGCCTGAGTTTCCTGATACAATAATGCTAAAAAAGCTTTTGTCGTAAAACTTAGTTTTTCTAAAAAGGGCTGTTAATCTGTTGATTACAGCAGAAAGATTTGCAGATATAGCGTCATTGTAGTTAGGACAAATCCAGATTACAATATCTGAATCTAATATGGCTGGATATACCTCTTCCACCATAATTCCACCATAAAAGCAGCTAGTCTGCTGTCCATAATGCTTACAAACCTTATAAGAACATCCAATACAATCCTTAACTGTACCATTTTCTATATTTATCTCATTTATTGCATAGTCGCTTAAATTCTTCTTGACCTTATCCCAAAGCATTAGAGAATTGGAAGTAGTCCTATTACTGGCATGAAGAACTAATATGTTTGGATTTTCAAGAATTGAAGCCTTGTACTCTTTTAATCTCGTACTAAGCTCTTTACAGCTTTCAATACACACATCTATTAAAGGCTTTTTAGATACCTTTTGCATAGTCAAGAAATTCCTTAATGAACCTGTTGCCTCGACTAAAGGTCTCCCAGGAAAACTTAGTCCAAGCTGATTAGTTAAAAAAATAATGCCTTGTGCTACTGTTTTAGTATGTAATTCTGTATTGCTATGTATTAGAACACTTCCTATAGAACCATACAATGATTGCTTTCCTCTTTTAAATATTTCTGTTAGGATTTTATCTAATCCTAAGCTTATGCCAGCATCATTAAGTTCTACGGCAAAAACTATTTTTTTGTTTCTTAAATCAGGAATGTTATGTTCATTTTCAATTATTACAGTATTCCAATTTTCAGCTACTGTATCAATCATTTTACTAAGTGTATAGGAGGGCTCTTCAGGTATTATTAAATAGAGTTCACTCATACCATTTTCTCCAACCTTTCAAAGGTTTCTTTTAATTTATTAAATAAAGAATCAGGAAGATTTAAACGTTCAAGTTCTATTCCAGAAGGAGTCAACTTATTATTAGCTCCCATGTAAATACCACCAATAAATGTCGCACTATAATGCCAATTACCTTTTATAGTTTCTATAATTGAAAGGGCACCAGAAGATAGAGCAGGAGCTATAAAGGGTTTATATCCGACTTTTCTAACTTCTAAGTTTGCCTTAAGTGTTTTTTCTGTTAAATAGTCTGATAACTCTTCATCATAATCTTCTATACTGTTAGCTATGACCAATCCTTGACCATGAGGACCAAAGGCTCTTCCTTCAGCAACATAAGATGTTGTCATAGGTTTTTTAGAAGCATAGTATGCAGCTCTTGCATTCATTACACCAAGTCCATAACCTCTTATTTGTTCTGGTGCAAGTCCTCTATAATCCATGATTCCTTCGTCACTTTTATTGCTTTCGATTAAAGCTACTTTACATAATAAGTCGACAGGGTCTGACACTACAGCGAATATTCCTTTAAAATTGTTTTTTCTTGCCATTATAGCATATTTCTTTATGATTTTGGAATTGCTCTCAAACTGATAAAGTCTAACATCATCAACGTTTTCTCCAACCTTAGGTACACTTTTTGAAGCACAAAATACAAACATATCACAGTCAAACAGTTTTTCTTCTGAAATACCCTTGATTATAGGGTAGTCTTCTTTACCAAAAGCACTCATTATCTGATTTGCCTCAAGCTCCCATCTAATTACAGATTCTTTTGACCTTGAGTATATTCCTATTTCAGATATAAAGTTGCTTCCTAAAAGACGTAGTCCTGTCAAAAGAGTTCCTCCTACATCGCCGAGTCCTACTAGGTTTATTCTCCATTTATCAGGCGGAGTATACTCTAATATATTTTCCCAATTATGATATGTTGTATTTATAGCCATAATTTTTCTAAAATCAATTTTTTCAAGTATCCAGTCGCTTATTTCATAGTTTTTTTTCTCTGGCTTTATTAGCAGTCTTAAATCTTCATTTTCTAAGTATAATAGAGAAGGGTCTGAAATACAGAAGCTTCTCCTCGAAACTTTTGGAATTAAAGAAGTAAGAAAATATATAATATTCTCCTCTTTAATTGCTTTACTTTCAGGGATTTCATTAAGCTCACTAAACTTATTAAAAGAAAAAGCAACTTTATTTCGTATTTTATAAAAAAACATACAGACCCTCCTTAATATAATCAGCTATTCATTACCTCGCTATATCTCTTATTCTATTCAGTCTTTCAATATCATTCTTAAGATATTCCGAAGGCTTAAGATTCAAATCATATTCTATATTTTTACCTAGTTCAGGACATCTAGGATATGTGAATACTTCACCTAAATGCTTTAGAGTAAAATTTCTCTCATTCACTAACTGATATTCCCTTTCAATAGCTCGTAGTATATCTATAGAATTCAATATACATGTTTCTGATAAATTAATAATTGCATCTCCAGATGTATTTTTTATAAAAGTAGGGAACATATAAGGCATTAATAAATTAATGGATGGAACCATGTATCTTTTAGGATATTCACCTGTCCATACTGTATCTCCCCCTATAAATGGATAAAGTAGATTTTCGTTGAACCATACTCTTAAGTTAGGAATAAAATAAGCAGAGTCAACTTGAGTTCCTTGTATGTCCATTAGCTCCTTTCCTCTCCCTGAGAGTACTCCTACTATTACTTTTTCTACATCTATACCTTCTTCTTTTAGAAGAGGACTAATAGCTTTCATTCTATAACTCTTGTTAAGTAAATCATCAACTAAAATTGTTGGCCTATTAAAAGAGCGCAATAATTTAATTTGGTTTTTTAGGCTCATATAGTATTGAGATGGCCCAATAGTTGAGCTTTTCAAATCTGGTGTAAATCTTTTTTCTGTATGAATTGATTTAGTAACGGTATTTGGCACAATAGAGCCTTTAAGAATAGAACCAAAAGGAACACACATAAATCTTCCTAGAGTCTTAGGCTCCATTACCTCAACAGGTACTACATTAGTTTCACATATTTTATATACTAATTTTTTATGTAAAACCTCTATATCAAATGACAATAATAAATTTCCTGGATACAACTCAGTTAGAGCTAACTGAAGTCTTTTTCTTGCCTTACTTATTGAATTAATTACATTAGGATTACTCCTAAAGGGCTCTTTAATAACTGTTTCAACATCAAGGTTTAAAGTACAAGGGTTAGTCATATTTACTTTATAGATAGGTCTTTTTTCATCTACAAAAGGTAAAGGCTGAAAGCCTTGAAGTTTAAGGGTTTCATAAATATCTGATGAAAAATAATTATCTATAGAGTTTTTAAAAATCGCATAAGTATAGTCTTTTGCTAAACAAAATGAAAGTGTTTCAGTTAGCAAAATTTGATTTAAGTTATTAAACTTTAAAGAATGATCAATATATATTCCATCTATTAATAGAGTTCTTCCTACAGCATCCTGCCTAATAAATTCAGAAATTTCATGGTTTTCAAATTCATAGTAGAACATACCTGCTCTAATCCAATGGAACATGGAAAAACCAAGTATTTTTCCTTCATTTCCACTATCTTTAATTAATATAATCCGAGGACTAACTTTTGATTTTAAGCTGGACAATTTTTTATAAGCATTCTCATCATTATTAAAAAATAATTGACATAGCTTAGAGATTAAGGAATCATCAATGTGTTCAATTATTTCAATATTTATGGAAGTAATTTGAAATAATGTTTTATATTGAGGTTCTCTTTTGTATACCCCATATTCATAAATATATTTCTGAGCCAAAGGGTCTATTAGCTGAGAGATATCTCTATTTTCATCAATATAGGTTCTAATTTGTGTTGAGCTTATATCTTCATATTGAGGAGTAAGAGAAAGTCTTATGATTTCCCCATCAATATTTTGTATTGCATTTTCCAGCTTTTTATCATCATATTTCGTTGATACAAAGCTTCTTCTATCAAATATAATATGAGGGAAGCTGTGAATCGAATCCTTATTTTTTTTGCTTTTATAACTTGAAGCATTAAGAATTACATCACTTCCTACAACCATATATACATTTAAGTTAGGAAAGCAATCTCTTAGAGTTTTTAAGTCATTATTATTTGCAATATTGATTTGAATATCCTCAGGGAACAAATATATTCCAAGTTCATCTGCTATAGACATATTAATGATTTCACGTCTTAATAAATTTGGCTGAGTTCTTTTTGACCAAGAAAATTCATCAACTGCTAGATACACTTCAAAGCCCAAATTCCTTATTGCTTTTGCAATCTCCTTATGTCCTAGAGAAAAAGGATCAAATGTACCTGGGAAAAAAGCAATGTTAGGGTTTTGTTTAACACTAATTTCACCATAAAAGAAAATATAGTCTGAAATAAACCTATAAATATGATTTAAGGCAGCTGCATTATTTAAAATAGAAAGCTCATCTTTGTCGATTTTGACCAGTGAAGTAAGAATCTTTTTAAAAATCAGCTCAAATATTTCTCCTTTTTCCTTTAACGGAAGTTCAGGTGCTCCAAGTATTTCTTTACCTATTACCCTAAAGGCTTCATGGCTAATCTGGTAGTCATAGTTTACAAGTCCGTTCAATAGTATTCCTAGCATTTTCTTTAGTCTCTGAGAAAGCTTTTCTGTACTTTCATTAAATCTTTCTTTATAATGAGGATAATTTGCTATAGTATTTCCTATGGTTCTTAGTAAAAGAAAAGTAATCTGTGGGCTAGATTGTTTGATTTTTTCAATAAAATCGTCTATTATTTCATCTAGCTCTACAGGATGTAAATAGAGCAACAGTTTTCCTAAATATGGTGGTATATACTTAGTAAATTGAAAGCCTTGCATTTCAAGGGCACGTAAAAGTTCTACACTTACATCGTTTCTTTCATCAAGAGTAAGCTCTGGAAATAGTTTTAACAGTGCTTTACCTGCATGGGTTCTAACATTTTCAGTAGCACTTACTTTAATTAAATTGCAATAATGCATTGCAGTGTGTAGACCATTTTTTCTTGGAGATTCTAACCCTAGTTCAAGAAGAAAATCCACAGATATTTTCTTGACTATCCAGTTTGTTGCAGTTTTTAAATTTTTGAGAAATACATCAGATGTTTTTTCATAATCAGCAATGAAGAACCCCTTAAAAAGTTTTCTTGTATCTTCATCGAAGTCTAGATTTTCAGATATTTTATATTTTAGATAATTAACTGCAGGGACTATTGAATAATTAACATTCTCTGATAACTTAGAAATAACTTTATTAAAACAATTATCTTTTTTATCTATTTGAGAAGATAAGTAATAAATGTTCTCAAGGGCAGAAAGCTTAATATTTATATTATGGCTATCAGACATTTTTTGATTGAAGTTTAACACTTTATCAATCTGTAAATTATCGTACTCGATAAAAGGTATATGCTTTACAGTTTGCATTAAATAAAAAACAGCATCTTCATCAAAAGTATGTGCAATTTCATAATATCCAAAAAGAACATCTACATATTCTTTTCCTTGGCCCTTATTACAATGCTTGAATAATGAAGCTATCATATCTCCCAAACTAAATCCTATCCATTTCCTGTGAGCTTCAATTATTTTATGGCCTGGAAATAAAAACAAATCAATAAATTTATCAAGTATATCATAACTAGTTATATCTGGTAAATCTATAATTACATCATCAGGAACCTCCTTTCTGTAGACTTCATCAAATACAGATATAAAGTTACCTATTAACTGCGCACATTGTTTTCTAACATCCTCTTCTTTATGAGTTAAAAAATCATAAAGAAAATTTAAAGTTATAAGCTTTTGTTTTTGAGTCAAGAAGGTTGAATATTCTTCAAAAATATTTATATATCCCCGAAGGTTCTTCCAATCACTTTCGCTTGCAGTAATTTCAAGAATAGTATTTAAAGACGATTCATTTCTAAAGATATTCATGACATGAATGTTATGCTCAATGGCTTTGTACTTAATATTTTCTACTATTTCCTGTCCTTGCATTAGAGAAACATTTTTCTTCTCCTTAGTACTTACAGCAGCACTATCTAAGTTAACATTTATGCCAATATCCATCATATAGTCTTCGAAATCCTTAAGTTTAGAATATACTCGTTTATATCTTCTTTCCTTTTTTGAATCAACATTATCTAGCTTATTTAATATGATTTCAAAGGATTCCTTTAATGAAAAAATGTACATAGCTTTACTTCCATTGCTTAATTCTTTGTTTTTAATTCTAAAGTCACAATATATTAAGACTAGAGATTCTATAGGTAGATTTTCAAGTTCCAAATCCCATGTAGAATGATAGGTAGCAATATGACCAATATAAGGTATATCATGTTTCTTGAACCACTGATCAGTATAGTAATAATGTAAATAAGGGACTTTTTCATATTCACACCTGCTGCACCCATATTTACCTATGTCATGACCTGCTGCTGCACCAGAAACCTTTCCAAGGTCAATTGGAAGGCCATAGTTATGGAGTTGTCTTGCGATGAATAATGCTAAATAGTGAACTCCACAAATGTGATCAAGAGTATTGTGATTAGTCACCTCTTGATGCAGCTTCATCATTTCATAGACATAACTGTTATTAAATACTTTTTTGAATTTCCTATACTCAGCTATACTTGCAGAGCTTTTTTCGTCCTCTGAATTAAGGAAGCTTAAAGGATATTTGCTTTGGCATGAATTAGTATTTACCGTTTTTTCAAACTCAGATATTATCCTAAGTGTTTTTAGATAAAAGATTATGGCAGAATTATACTTTGGCTCAGTAATTATATCAACTGCATTGGGGAATGATTTGTCTAGAGTATATTGATAGGCATAGTATATCCAATTTTCCGGAAGATAAGAGCTACTAATTTGCTCCAATAATTGTTTACATAGAGAAAAAACCGCCTTGCAGCTAAAGTCTTTTTTTTCTACCATTTCATTTATTTTATTTGTAAAAGAGGTATCTAAAATATATTCACTTATTTGTTTTTTACTAAATGAAAATTCATCAATAAAGTCTTCACTCAACAAAGAATTGATTAATTTATTATGTATTTTTTGTGTTAATGAACTAGTCATAAAAACCTCCTATAGAGTTTAAAATTCATAGAATATTCCGTTTTTTTTAATTTTACCATTCATTAGTATTATAGTAAAGAAATCCTTGAACAAGACATTTCCATATTTTTTATACATATACATGTACAGATACAATTTTGTTCAGGGGAGGGAAATCATTTCTTATGTCACATCTTACCCTTAAAATCATTTTAGTAATACTTATCTTTAATTTTATTTTTAATTTTACTAATACAAATGAAAATAATAATGAGATAAAAGGAAAAGATAAGACTGTAAAAACAGCAGAAGAAATACAAAATAAGTACAAAGAAATTGAAAGTGAAATTACAGAAACAATTTCAAATGATGAGGAATATGAAACATACTATAATCCAGTTGCAGAAATAAAGGAAGAAGAAATAGATAGATCCTTATTGGAAAAGATTGAGTATCAAGCTTTTCTAAATGAGGATACCTCAGAAGAAATAAGCAACAGTGAATCCATTTCCATGAAGTTAGAAACCGATTATTCTGCATTAAAAGGTATAACTACCTTTAGAGGCAATACCTTCAGGGATTCTGCAAGCTATGGGTACGCAAGCGTCAATGAAAAGAAATTAGAGATAGTATGGGAACTATTAACTGGTAGCATAGATGGTTGGACTGGTGTTGGATGGAACGGTCAACCTTCTATAGTTGAATGGGATGAAGAAATTAGAAAGCTAATGAATATTAGTGAAGGAAAAAAAGAAAAAACAGGCTTGAGAGAAGTTATTTACGGAACACTAGATGGAAATATATACTTTATTGATTTAGATGATGGAGAATACACACGAGAGCCTATTAAAGTACCTGCTTCTATAAAAGGAAGTATTACAGTAGATCCAAGGGGATTTCCACTATTATATGCTGGACAGGGTTTAAATAAAGTAGGTGGGAGAACAGTAGAGACAGGCTATAGAATATTTAGTTTATTAAATCAAGAAAGATTATATTTCATAAATGGAGTAGATAAGTTTGCATATAGAGGATGGCCAGCCTTTGACTCTACTGCTCTAATTGACAAGGAAACAGATTATATGTTTATATGCGGAGAAAATGGCTTGTTCTATAAGGTAAAATTAAATACCGAATTCAACTTAAAAGAAAATAAAATCATCATAGCTCCTCAGATTCATAAGTATAGATATAAAATCGATGGGAACCAGTATCAAGGTATTGAAAATTCAGTAGCAATGTATAAAAACCTAGCTTATTTTGCTGATAACGGCGGTTGGCTACAATGTATTGATGTAAATGAGCTAAAGCCAGTTTGGATAAGAGATATAACAGATGATACTGACAGTACCATAGTATTAGAAGAAAATGAAGAAGGAGTTTTTCTCTATACCGGATGTGAAGTAGACAAACAAGGTGAAAAGGGCAAAAGCTATATAAGAAAAATAGATGCACTTTCTGGCAATCTAATATGGGAGCAATCCTATATCTGTGACTCTATATTAGGAAAACGGCCAAATAATGGGGGATTGTTAGCAACTCCAGTAGTGGGAAAGCATAATTTAAACAACATCGTGATTTTTAATATTGCAAGGTGTGAAGGATTTAGTAGTGGCTTAATTGTAGCTCTGGATAAAAAAACAGGGGAAGAATTCTGGAAACTAAACTTAACTAATTATAGCTGGAGTTCACCAGTAGCCATATATACAGAAGATGGCGTTGGATACATAGTATTATGTGATTCAGCAGGAAATATGTTTTTAATAGAAGGGGCTACAGGTAATGCTTTATACAAGATAAATCTTGGAGCAAATGTAGAAGGTTCTCCTGCTGTCTTTGAAAATATGATAGTAGTAGGTACTAGGGGACAGAAAATGTATGGAGTTAGGATAAAATAAGAACTAAAATTAAGAAAAATAATAGAAATACTAAACGAAACCGAGAACATGTATTTCTATTATTTTTCCATCAATTCTTGTTCTATTCAACTTTCAAATCGAAATTTCCTACTCCCATATCGACATCTATACTTGCCTTTGATGAAGAAGCTTCATAATTTGGAGATACGTACCAACCATTTACAAGGTTCCAGTTTAAACTTTTAAGATTACTATGCTTTAACCCACCATCTAGTTTAACTCTTACTCCCAAATCCTTTGGTACTACCACATTAATATCAGTAGCTCCAGCATCTATATCTACATTCAAAAAGTCAGCACTATTTCCTAGAAGAAGATTTATATCTCCAGCTCCAAAATCTAGATTAATATTATTTACTTTAAGACTTCTTAAATCCATATCACCACTTACAGCACCAATATCTCCATCAATGTCCCAAGTTATTTTATCCGAAAGGTAGAAGTTGCTAGTATAACCTTTATTGCCCGTAAGATTAATTCTTCTAGTTTTTTCTCTAAAAGCAATTTCTGCTCTTTCTCCACCATGCAGATAGTTTATTTTTTTATCGACATTGGGATTTCCTATATAGCCGTCTAATAAAGCGGTGTTTGATGATGTGTTAATTTTAAGATCAACACCAGTTAAGTCAAGTTCTAATAAAGCTGTTTTTACATTGTTTTCAAGTTCATAAGATACATCTGGATTAGTATTTGCTGGCAATTGATAATTGCTATATTGCAAATAAAATCCATAAGCAATAATTATTGCGAAGAAACCTATCCAAACTAAAGTTTTAACAGTTTTCTTATCATTAAAGACTATTGATGCACCTACTGCAATTAATATTAATGGCCATAAGTCAAATGCTACTTCAATTATAGACCATCTAATTAGGTCAAGGTTATTAAGCAATAAAAACAAACCGAAAAACACCAGAATTACTCCAAAAATAATATTATTTCTTTTCATTGCTTTTTCCCCTCCCATTGACTATTATATATGCACCGATAAGAACAAGTATAATTCCACCAAGGTTTACAAAGTCGAACCAATAAAATAGTTTTTTAGCAAAGATAAATATTCCTAAACCAATTAAAGCAACTCCGAGTATCATTTTATTTCTTTCGTCTTTGTTTTCTGGATAGCTATTTTTATAGGTGTATTGTTGATTAGATTCTTCATTAGAGCTTTCATTATAGCCCTCATTATTAATACTTGAATCATTAGTATTTTCATCATATGGGTTATTATACTTTTGCTTATGATCAAAAGGTGCTTCTGGTATGATAATCATGCATACAATATATGCAATGAACCCAACGCCATTTGTGAAAAATAATAACACACATATTAGTCTTACAATTACAGGATCAATATCAAAATATTCAGCAAAACCACCACATACCCCGCTTATTACTTTATTTTCCCTTGAGCGATATAATTGTTTACTCATATGGATTCTCCTTTCCTATTTTAATTGTTATTCATAAGCTAATAATATGATATTATTCCAATATTATTTTAATATTGTTATACATGTAAGACGTAGTTTTTTTATACTATACTTCATTATATTAAGAATAAATTTTTAGATGCTGATAATAGGCAGGTTATAAAGGGTATTTAAGGTAATAATCATAATTACATAACTTAAAGTCATATTTGTTATAAAATAATAGTATTATAACAAAATTAGGGAATTTAATCAGCATTTTCAATTAAGTATTTTAAATAATTAAAGTTTGTGATAGATTATTAACATAGGTTGAATATGATAATTTTGGTGGTGGTTTAGTGTTTAATGTACTTTCAATGATGTTTAGATATATCTTTATATTGCTAATTTATCTTTTTATGATAGGTATAATTAGAATGATATACTTAGATATTAAGAGTATGGGTGGTTCAATTAGTGACGGGACATCGTATTTGAAGCTGCTAAATAGAAAAGATACTTTACCTTTTAAAATAAAGGAAGTATATGTACTAGAAGATGAAGTCTCAATTGGAAGAGGAACTCAAAATGATATTGTCTTAAGGGATCCTTATATTTCCAAAAGTCATGCTAGAATTACTCTAGATGAAGAAGAATACTTTCTAGAGGACCTAGAAAGCGCTAATGGAACTCTTGTAAATGATACAAGAGTCTTAGATGTTGTAAAGCTTAAGGATGGTGACAGAATAAAATTTGGACAGGTAGAGTTCCTTTTTATACAAGGAGATTAAGGAGTGTATATAATGGCAAAAAAACTGCTTAGTGTTAAATCACCGCAGAATCTTTTAATGCTTATTAATATTTTAGCTTTGTTATTATTAATAACATTTAATACTGAGCTTGAAAAAAATATTATATATTCAGCAATCATATTGATTGTTACTATTTATTTATCTAGCTTCGTATTATATAAGATTTCAAGTGGAGATAACTACATTTTTTTAATTGTGACTATGCTTATAAGTATAGGTATTATAATGATTTATAGAATAAATCCAGCACTTGGTTTTAAACAAGTTATATGGTTTGGAATTGGAATAATAGTATTTTTTATGTCTTACTTTATCGTTAAAAATATAAAACATTGGGATAAATTGCTTTATTTTTATTTAGGACTATCTCTAATATTGTTCTTGGCAACTTTAATCTTTGGAACTAAGAATAAAGGAGCTACAAACTGGATTATAATCTTTGGTTCTAGCTTCCAACCAGCAGAAATGATTAAAATATTATTTATCTTTTCTCTTGCCTCTTATTATGTAAATAAAGAAAAATACAATAACAAACTGATATACTTAGCTGTAGTTTATGCTCATATTGGATTTTTGTTTATTCAAAAGGATTTAGGAACTGCAATGCTATTTTTTCTTCTCTTCATTTCAATCCTATATGTCTATGAGGAAGATAGAAAGTTGATACTATATAACATGGCTGGAGCAATGGTCTTAGGAATATTGAGCTATTTTATATTTAATCATGTTAGAGTAAGAGTAGAGACATGGATAAATCCTTGGGCTGATATTGATGGCAAAGGATATCAAATAACACAGTCATTGTTTGCTATTGCGTCAGGAGGCTTTTTTGGAACAGGAATTGGTCTTGGACATCCAGAATTCATTCCAGAGGTTCATAATGATTTCATATTTTCTGCAATATGTGAGGAAATGGGAGTATTCACTGGTATAGCAATAATATTTCTGTTCCTAATTATTGTATATAGAGGTGTTAAAATAGCTTTGCAGCAGCAAAATCTATTTTTTAGAATTATTGCCTTAGGTATTACTTTAATGTTTGGTTATCAAGCTTTTATTATTTTAGGAGGAGTTACTAAGATGATTCCTTTAACTGGTATTACTTTGCCTTTTGTAAGCTATGGTGGTAGTTCGTTAGTATCTAGCTTCGCTGCTCTTGGAATCTTACAAGTAGCTTCAGAAGAACTTGATTTAGAACAGGAGGAAGAAGATGAACACAGAATCCAAGAGGATAATTAAAATACTCATTTCTTTATGCGCTTTATTTATTATCCTTATTTTATATATAAGCTATTTTCAAATATTTACAGCAGATAAAATTGTGACTAGTAGCTATAACAAGAGACAATGGATAAATGAAGAAAATATTTTAAGAGGAGAAATTACCGATAGAAGAGGTACTATATTAGTCAATAGCGTAAAAACAGAGAAAGCTCAGACTAGAAATTACAAATACGGTAAAATATACAGCCACATAATTGGATACAGCTCTAGAGAATATGGAAAGTCAGGCATAGAAGCAATTTATAACAAAGAGTTATTAAATTTAAATGATTCAAATCCTATAGGAGAATTAAAAAATATACTAAATGATGGAGAATCGGTAGGAAATAATGTAGTTCTTGCAATTGACCATGAAATTCAAAATTATGCATACAAATTATTAGGCAATAGGAAGGGCTCCATTGTATTGATGAATCCTAAGACAGGAGAAATATACTCAATGATAAGCAGTCCTTCATTTAATCCATCTACTTTGAAAGAAAATTGGGATGAAATTGTAGCAAATGAAGACAGCCCACTATTAAACAGAGCAACTATGGGGCTGTATACTCCAGGTTCAATATTTAAAGTGGTAACTGCAACTGCAGCCCTAGAAAACAAAAATACTGATGAAACTTACAACTGTGAAGGTTCAATTAATATTGATGGATATGTGCTTAAAGATTACAAAGGAAAAGCTCATGGGGAAGTAGACTTAAAAGAAGCGTTAGTAGATTCGTGCAATATAGCTTTTAGTCAAATTGGGCTTGAAGTAGGTGACGATAAGCTTAGAAGAACAGCAGAAAATTATATGCTTAATGCCAATATTCCTTTTGATTTGCGAACAGCAAAATCAAGCTTTCCAGAAAAAATCGGGTCTAAACCAGAGCTAGGAGCTTCGGCTATAGGACAGGGGAAAATCCTTGTTACACCGTTAAACATGGCGATGGTAGCTTCTGCAGTAGCAAATCAAGGAGATATGGTGAAGCCTATTTTGGTAAAGGAAATAATAAACAACAAGGGTAGAGTCTTAAAGAAAAACAAAACTGAACTCTTATCAAAGACCACTAGCCCAGAGATAGCAGAGCAATTGAAATCTATGATGATTGATGTTGTGGATAAGGGCACTGGAAGAAATGCAAGGATTAAGAATATTAAAGTAGCAGGAAAAACTGGAACCGCAGAAAATGAAACTGGTAAAGAGCATGCTTGGTTTATTGGATTTGCACCAGCAGATAATCCTATAGTTGCAATAGCTGTTATAGTTGAGAACAGTGGAAAAACTGGAGGAACTGAGGCAGCACCAATAGCTAGAGATATAATGAAAAAAGCAATACAGATTATAAACAAGTAGGGGAAGAGAATTCCCCTTTTTTTTGAGCTTTTCCACTCTTTTATTTTCTTCGTTTTGTAGCAAATGTATATCAATTTAAATATATTAATAGTAGCAAAAGACAAGGGAGGGATGACATAATGGCTTATTCCAATCGAGAGTTATTTGCTAGAGTCATAAAGTGCGAAGCTGGTGGCGAAGGCGAAACTGGAATGAAGGCTGTAGCTACTGTAATAATGAATCGAGTAAATGTAGCAAATGGAGAGTATAGAAGAGTAGCTCAAGGTGATTTAAGAAAAGTAATAAATCAACAAGGTCAATTTGACTGCATGAGAAGCGTAATTGGAGGTAGAACTAATCCCCAGACTATTTGGGCTAATCCTCCAGAAGAAATACACTATCAAATAGCGGACTGGGCTTTATCTGGCAATAAATTATGGAATATTGGTAGGTGTTTATGGTATATGAATCCTTTTGTGCCTACTTGTCCTCCTGCATTCCCATATAATGGCTCAGGTGCTTTAAATTCAAGAATAGGTCAGCACTGTTTCTATGATCCGACACAGCTTTATAGTAGCACTTAAAAATAAGGAGGGATTTTATGAAAAAGCAGCAAAATGATGATAGTAGATATAGAGTTCCAGCTACGCCAATGATGCCCCCATGTATATATTCTCCTGGAACTGTCTATAATCCAATAGCTGTACCACCTTGGGCTGGTATGCAACCAGGTTTTCCACCAACAGGAGGGCAACCAGTTACACAACCACCTGCAATACTTCCCCCTACAACACGACAGCCTGTGGACTTTGCACCTGAACCAGGTCCACCAGTTATGAGGGGTAATGACTATATCCAAGGACAATTAAAAGACTTTATAGGAAGGCCTGTTAAGGTTGAATTTATACTTGGCACCAATATGCTAATAGATAAAGAAGGTACACTTTTAGACGTGGGAATAGACCATATTGTACTGAGAGAAACTAGAACAGACGACATACTTCTTGCAGATTTATATTCAATAAAATTTGTGACTATACTTTTATAATAATTTATCGAAAAAAACTATTTTTAAAGAAGATTAATAATAAAATTAATCTTCTTTTTTCGTTTTTTGGGCATTATAAAGGTAGAGTAAATTTATGCTATGAGGTAGATAATATGAAAACTATAGAACTATATTACGGCAAGGCTTTTAGAAGTATTCTAAAGGCTATTAATCCATTTAAAAAAACAATTATAAAAACAGAGGCAAAAGTTCATCAGTTTATTAATAACTATGCTCTTAATGTCCTTGGTGATAACGGATACCATATTGAGGTCAATCAATATGAAAAATACATTGACATTATTAACAAAGGTGTAGTTTGGGCAGACCAAGATTTTAAGAGTATCAATCATTTCTATAATCCCACAAAGAAAAAAGGTTTATATGGACATGGTAACGCTTTAAAGCTGACTAAAAAATACTATGAAATAGCTGTTGATAGCTTTAAAAAAAATGATATTGAAGAATCAATGCTTTATTTAGGAGCTAGCGTTCACATAATTCAAGACCTGACAATTCCTCAACATGTAAACATAAGACTTTTAGATAATCATAGGCAATATGAGAATTTTGTTAAGATTGCATACAACAAAGTCAAGGAGTTTAAAACATCAGACAAACCAATAATATTTGATGACATTGAAGATTTTGTAAGATTTAATACAAAAGTAGCACTAAGAATTCATAAACAGTTCAAAAAAATCAAAGATGACAGCCTCAGGTTTTATAAAGTAACCCGTTGCTCGCTTCCCCTTGCACAAAGAACAACAGCAGGTTGCTTAATCATGTTTTTAAAAAAAGTTAATAGTATTGATGTTAAAGTAGAACATTAAATTGAAAATATGAGATTCATCAGTTCTTTTAGATCTAATCTTAACTATTAACATTAAATTAAAAGCTAAACCTAATGTGGAAAAAAATTCTGAAAAAGTGTAGAATGTTATATATAACATGGGGAGGGATAATTGTGGAGAATAATTTTAAAAAACCAAAAGAAAGAAAAGATATTGATTCTAAGTACAAGTGGGATTTAGCCACATTGTATGCAAGCGATGAGTCGTGGGAGGAAGATTTTAAAAAGGCAAAAGAGCTATCAAAGGAAATAAAGAAATACAAAGAACAGATTGGCAATAGCAGCAAGACTTTATTAGAAGTATTAACTCTCAATGATAAGTTATCTAGAATCACTAGCAATATATATACATATGCTAAGATGAAACAAGATGAAGACACTAGAAATAGTACATATCAAGCCTTAACTGATAGAGCTACTGGATTAATGGTAGAAGTTGAAGAAAGTCAATCATTTATAGTACCGGAACTTCTTATGCTAGATGAAGAGAAAATTAAAAATTATTTAGAAGAAACTAAAGAATTAAAAGTTTATTATCATTTTTTAAATAATATTTTGAGGAAGAAAAAGCATACTCTAACTCCAAGAGAGGAAGCAATATTAGCACAAACAGGAGATATATCAACTACATCAGAACATACCTTTGGAATGTTAAATAATGCCGACTTAAGATTCCCTACAATTAAAGATGAATATGGTAATGATGTTGAAATAACACATGGAAGCTATATACCTTTAATGGAGAATAAAGACAGAAGAGTAAGACATGACACTTTTAAAGCTTTATATGATACTTATTACAATTACAAAAATACTTTTGCATCAACTTTAAGCGGAAATGTAAAGAAAAATATATTTTATTCAAAGCTTAGGAATTATAATAGTTCATTAGAAGCTTCATTAAATGAAAATAATATACCAACAGAGGTATATCATAATTTAATAAAAACCGTTGGAGATAATCTAAGCTCACTACATAAATATGTAAGTTTAAGAAAGAAAGCATTAGGCTTAGATGAACTACATATGTATGACTTATATACACCAATAGTAAAAGATGTAGATATGAAAGTGCCTTTTGAAGAGGGAAAAGACATAGTATTAAAAGGATTGCAAAAACTTGGCGAAGAGTATGTAAGCATAGTAGAAGAAGGCTTGGATGATAGATGGGTAGATGTTTATGAAAATAGAGGTAAAAGAAGTGGAGCATATTCGTGGGGAACTTACGATTCAAATCCATTTATTCTTTTAAATTATCAAGATACTTTAGATAATGTATTTACATTAGCTCATGAGTTAGGCCATTCACTTCATAGCTATTATTCTAAAAAGAACCAACCTTATATATATGGGGGGTACAGCATATTTTTAGCTGAAGTTGCCTCAACTACTAATGAAGCTTTGTTAATGGATTATATGCTTAAAAATGTTAAGACAAAAGAAGAGGAGTTATATCTTCTTAATCATTACTTAGAACAATTTAAAGGGACTATTTATCGTCAAACTATGTTTGCTGAGTTTGAACTTACAATACATGAACATGTAGAAAAGGGAGAATCTTTAACTGCAGATTGGTTATGTGAAACATATAAAGCTCTAAATGTAAAATATTATGGTTCAGATATTATAGTAGATGATGAGATAGCTATAGAATGGGCTAGAATTCCTCATTTTTATTATAATTACTATGTTTTCCAATATGCAACTGGTTTTTCTGCAGCTACAGCATTATCTCAGAAGATACTAGATGAAGGCGAAAGTGCTACCAAAAAATATATTGGATTTTTAAAGAGTGGAAGTTCTGACTATTCTATAAATGTACTTAAAGAAGCTGGTGTTGATATGACTACACCTGAACCTGTTGAAAAAGCACTCAAGCTTTTTGGAGAGCTTGTAGACAAAATGGAAAAACTTATTTAGTAATAAAGGCTTTCTCAATCATATGAGGAAGCCTTTACTATTGATTTAATATTGTTTTAATAATAAAATAGTGTACATAGGAGAGTAATATAGGGATGAAGTTAGACAGAATTATAGTTTATATAATATTTACTATATTAATATTAGGAGCTTTATTTCCAGTAGGTTCATATTTATTAATTGGGATACTAATAGCAATGATAATTGTTTTTGGACAAGAGAAAGCTATTTGGGATCATTTAATTCAAAATAAAGTTCTATTATTGATGGCTATTTCAACACTTCTATCATCCTTATTTTCAGAATTATGGTATGTAAGTATTTTCTTTTCAATTTTATATATAATTAAAATATTGTTTTGCTCGATAGTAAGCTGTTATCTAGACGAAAGTCATGTTGAAAAGATTATTTTACTGTTAATGTATTTAGGCGTCTTGGTCTCAATTATTGGCATTTTTCAATTTTTTTATTTTAATGGTGATATGCCTAATAGTTGGGTTGATACCAATGTGTATAACATTGACTTTAGAGCATATTCGACCTTTTATAATCCAAATATTCTAGCCGTGTTTTTAAATCTTAGCCTTTTGACTGGATTAGTACAGTTTGAAACAAATAAAACTCATAAAAATAAAACATTAGCTACTTCTTGTTTTATATTATCATTGATATGCTTATTGTTAACCTATTCACGAAATGGTTGGTTTTCTCTTTGCATATCATTTATAGTGCTATCTTTTATTAACACTAAATATATAAAATATGCAGTACTATTTCCAATAATATTTTTTTCGTTTGATTTTTTAGGTGATATAGGCAGACTACTTCCTAAAAACATGATAGCTGATTCAAGTATTGAGTATAGAATTAAAATCTGGATAGCAGCAATAAAAATCATAAAGGATAACTTAATATTGGGAATAGGACCAGGCACAATATGGGAGGAAATTCCTTTATACTCAAATGATTTAAAAGCCTATATATCTCATGTACATAATATATATCTACAGAAGCTAGCAGATACGGGTATAATCGGTTTATTTTTTTTCATCTTCTTTATAAAATATCTTTGGAATGAAATCAAGGAAGATGTTTTTAGCAATAAAGAGATTAGTGTTATTTCATTTGGCTTTTGTATTACATTATTAGTAAATGGTTTATTTGATGCAGTTTGCTTTCAGTCACAGATATCAATTTTTGTATGGTTGTTTATAGGAATAGGGCTTAAGAAAGCAAAATCTAGAGATGTAGTTATACATACTAATGAAAAAGTATATTAAAGAATAAGCAGGAAAGGTGAGAGCATGAGAAATACAATTAAAATAGTAAAAAGACTTGTAAGTGAAATGGAATCATATATTTATTGCAATAATTACGACAAAGTGAACCAGCTAGCAGATGAATTGCTTAATTTGACTAAGATGATTAAAGAACAAAGTACTAATATTGATAAATATGGAAATAATAGAATCAATAAGGCTTCTAATGATTATCCAGGATTTACACTAATAAGTACACTACCTTTCTTATATAAACCTATAGAAGTTAAAAATTATTACGATGGTGACTACTTAGAAAAATTTGGAGAAAGAAGGACGGATGACCTAAAAAGTGCAAAGGTGTTAGAATTACATAATAAATTTTGGATGTCAAATAACGTAGAGGGTGGCAATATTTTTGGTTCAATACCCTTAGAGCTAATAAAGAAAGACTCTGCAAATAAATTGCTTTCTTATGGTTGGAAGGAAACAGATGTATCAATTTATGAAATAGAAGAAATAAACTTGAAAGAACTAGATAGATTTTGTTCAAGAACTTTTAGGCATTATATTATTGCAACAGAAATGAGAAACAATACTAAGCTCGTACTAAAATTTGATATATAAAAATCCATTACACTGTCATACTGAACGAAGTGAAGAGTTTAGAAACCCTTCGACTGCGTTCAGATGACATGCTAATGTTAAGCTTAATGAATCCTTGAATATTATATGAATCTGTCTCTAACCTTAGACCAAAAGTCTTGACTATCTAGGGTGAGCCTTCTTAAGGTCATATCAGAAAGCTTAAAAATAACTTCTACTACATTATCATATTTAAATTGTTTACCATCTACAACTATAAGGACAGTATTTTCATCTCTATATTCAGGATTTACTTTTATAGTCATTCCATCAGGTATTATTGCACTATTTTGTAAAGATCTATAGGCCTTTGAGTTTATTGGACATAGAGGTGTTAGCTGTAAAGTTTTAAGGGCTGGATATACGATACTTCCACCAGCTGAAAGATTGTAGGCAGTGCTTCCACTAGGAGTAGATACAATTAGTCCATCACCACTAAAGCATTCTAAATGATTATCAGCTATTGAAACATTTAGATGTATGACTTTTGACTCTATGCCTTTTATAACAATTTCATTAACTCCTACAAGCTCCATGCAACTAGTCCTTGTACATACTATAGCTTCAACAAGATATATGTCTTCCAGTTTATATTTTCCTTTGGTGTAATTTTCAACAAATGTATTAATTTTTTCAGGGGTAATTTCATGGAAGAAGCCTAGATGTCCAGTATTAACTCCTATAAAAGGTATGTATGGAAAACCATGCTTATGCACAGCTCTTAAGAAAGCACCATCTCCACCTATACATATACTTAATTCTGCATTATAGTTGAATTCATCAGAAATAGTATAACCATATTTCTTTAGTTGGGCCTCCAAAAGCATGGAAGTTTCTTTAGAGCGAATATCATTATTATTTATTATATTAATTATTTTTTTTTCTTTTGATACATTAACCAAACTAGCTCCCTCCAAATCCTATTTGCAAAAATAGCAAGAATAAAATAATATATGTTTATTATACACTAATTGTGTTAAATATAAAACGGAGGAAGAATATGAAAGAAAGTGAAAGCCTAATTATTTTTGATATAAATACAACTGGACTTACAATAGAAGAAGTATTAAAACAAAACTATGGGATATCAGGTAGGTTGTTTAGAAGACTTCAAAAAAACAAACAATTATATCTAAATGGGAAAATAGCGAAAAGTAGCGTTCAAGTAAAAAAGGGTGACAAAATTGCAATGTTTATGGAAGATGAAATAGAGAACACTATACCAATAGATATTCCTATAGATATTATTTATGAAGACCACGATTTTTTGATTTTAAACAAACAATCTAATATAGTAGTTCACCCTACTAAAAGTCATCAAGATGATACAATTGCCAATGGTGTAGCCTATTATTTTAAAGAAAATAACATAAATAAAAAAGTTAGATTTATAAATAGATTAGACATGGGTACATCAGGAGTGCTAGTAATTGCGAAAAATTCTTTTACACATCAGCAAATGTCAAAACAAATGGAAGAAGGCACTATAGATAAAAAATATTTGGCTATAGTTAAGGGAGTTGTAGAAAAAGACCAAGATGTCATAGACTTACCTATTGGAAAAGAAGAAGATGAGCCTATGATAAGAACTGTAATGGATAGTGGGCAAAATGCCATAACAAAATATAAGGTAGTAGAAAGACTAGGTACAGCTACTTTGCTCGAGGTGAAAATTGAAACAGGTAGGACCCACCAAATAAGAGTACATATGAAGCATATTGGCCACCCTATAATAGGCGATGAGCTATATGACGAACCAAGTCCTATAATAAACAGGCAGGCTTTACATGCTTTTAGATTTAGATTTGTACAACCTAGAACAGGTGAAGAAAAGGATATAGAGGCTAGTTTACCTAATGACATGGAGAATTTACTTGTATATTTAAGAAATTAAATACAAATTGCGGTGAAATTATATAATTTTCACCGCAATCTGTATTTTTGTATTCATTTAATTTGTTAACGGCAGAATCCGCAGCCTCCACCCCAAAATCCGCAGAAGATTATTACTAGGAGAAGGAAGAAGAACAATAAGGAATCACCATTACCAATTCCTCCAAAGCAATTATTTCTATCAGCCATTAGAAAACCCCCTTGAATTAATTGTGACCAAATCATTGGTTAATATAATATATTAATCATTTGACTTTTTTGTTACACTAGAAAGAAAAATGGACCTTGCTTACGGGGGCAGTGGAGAAAAATAAGCAAAGTCCATATTTATTAATACTCATTATAATTTTTACCAAAAAAATAAAGTTTAAACATATTTTTTATGATTTTTATTAATATTTGTGTAAAAAGAGTTATCTTTAGGGAATAATAAACTCTGAGGTGATTCTATGTTAAATAGTATTAGAGAAACAAGAATAAGAGACGAAAAGGGAATATATACCCTATCTTTAGAAATACCAGAAAAAGAGTTTTTTCTAGTCTATAATGATGTAGATAAACAATCAGCAAATGACTTATTAAAGCAATATCTTATTTTTAGACAAGACGATGCAAGACTTGCAAGTGTAAACATTGAGCATGACAAAAATAATCATATAGTTAATGTAGTAAGTGAACTAAATTATTTAGGCAATGATCATACAGATTATCCCTAGAAATTTCTAAGAACACTGACTTGTACATCAGATTTAGCTAATTAAAATTAGGACGTTATCCTTATAACATTTAGGGAACGGTTTTCACCGTTCCTCTTGTGGTTTATTATCTCCTTTTGGACTTAAAACATTCAACAATTCAATCATTTTCAACATATCTCCTACTTTTTCAGAGGAGATATTTTCGTTATTACCTAGCATTGGTTTTATTGCATTTATCATATTTTCCATTTGATTTGTTTTATTGTCCTTTTTTTCTAGCATTGGCTTTATAGCATTTACCATGTTATTTAACTGATTTACCTTTTTATCATCATTGCCAAGCAAAGGCTTCATAACATTTACTATATCTTCTATTTGA
The DNA here is from genome assembly GCF_040308045.1 of Proteiniborus sp. Classification (NCBI taxonomy): domain Bacteria; kingdom Bacillati; phylum Bacillota; class Clostridia; order Eubacteriales; genus Proteiniborus; species Proteiniborus sp. The sequence goes on along the minus strand of NZ_JAWRHZ010000030.1, from coordinate 98,005 downwards.
TTTACTTTATTTTCCCTAGGTTGTATAGGTATCTCGGCTTTAGGCGGAGTACTTGCTATTGTATCTATTTTATTATTCATATTTCCTAAACTTGACACCATATTAACTAATGCTTTATATTTATCAAAATTCAAAGCTACATCAATAATGGGTTTAATATTATTAAGCCTTTCGTCAGCTACTTCATCATTTATAGTTGATAATATCCCATTTACCCTATCTCTATTAGTTAAATTTTCTAGAGCTACAATTGGTGTATAAGACTTATTTGTTGATATAATCTCTACAAGTCCTATGACTTTAGTTGCCTTTTCAACCAAGAAAACAATTGAGTTTATAGGATCTACGACAGTCTCAGGTAGATAAGGTCCTATTTTTTTTATAATATCTACTTTTTCATTTAAGCTTTTAAAATCGATGGAGGCCATTAAGTCACTACTAAGACCTAATAAATTCTTGTCTTTTTTTGTAAATATTTGCGAAGAATTGCTAATCAAAAGCACTAAAGGTAATAGAAAAATCAATCTATTAATATGTAAATTTGATTTTTCAGTAATATTTTGATTTGAAGGGATTGGTACTAATTCATTCAATTCCATGCCTCCCTAGAATAAATTTATAAATAATATCTATAGTTATAATATGTAATGAAAATTTTTCTGTTACAAATTTTTTTATATATTTTCTTCTTGTAATATGACATGCTCTTATTTACATAGACTTATATATAATTTAAATAGGAGGAATGTAAATGGAAAATGAAAATAAAAACATTGAAGAAGTAATTGAGCAAATAAAAGAAAAAATAGAGCCTACAGAAGAACAACTTGAGACTGTAAAAAAATTTGCAGAGCAGTACTCAAATAAATCAGGAGATGAAATTTTCTTTGAGATTATTAAACTCAATAAAAAGTTAACTGATGATATGGGGAAAGAAGAATTTATGACTAAGCTTAATCAATTAGAAGCTCTTCGCCCCTTATTAACAAAAGAGCAAAACGAAAACTTAGATAGGCTACTAAAAATATTAAAATCAAATGGATAAAAACTAAATAATAAAGATAAGATATGGAAGGAATATCCCCTTCCATATTTTGCGTTATGTAAACTTAGTTGCTTTTAAATAGACATAAAAGAAGCGTTGTGTTATAATTATTATATATTATGTAAACTAGGAAGGGGACAAATATGAAGCTGTTAAAGAACAAAAGAAACCTAATTATACTAATTGCTGTCATAGCTATAGTAATAGTATCTGCATTTGTTTTTTCAAGCAGCAGAAGAGAAGTTAAAGAAATATCATATATAGATTTCAATAAGAAATTAGAAAATGGGAGTATAAAATCTGTCAACTTAACAGGTGAAGCAGAAATAACAGGGGTATTTAAAGATGGAAAGTTGTTTAAAACAGATAATCCTAGGACCGAAGATTTTAAAGAAAAGCTTCTTAGTTCTGGTGTTGATGTAAAGGAAACAAACGGCAGTAATACTATTAAAGATTTGTTAACGATGATTGTTGTACTATTAGCCTTTAGTGGTCTCTTTTATTTTGTAAGTAAAAACTCTAACAGAATGGCACAAAAAGAGATAACTCAAATGTCTGATATTGATGGAGATGGTAAGCCTTCTTCTAATACAACCTTTGACGATGTAGCAGGAAACGATGAAGTAAAAGAAAGTTTAAGAGAAATGGTTGACTTTATTAGAGAACCAGAAAAATATGAAAGATATGGCGCAAGAATGCCTAGAGGGGTATTACTTTATGGGCCTCCAGGAACAGGTAAAACATTACTTGCAAAAGCTTTAGCAGGTGAAGCAAATGTACCCTTCTTTGCAGTGACAGGCTCTGACTTTATACAAGTTTATGCTGGATTAGGTGCGAGCAGGATAAGAAGTCTATTTAAAAAAGCTAGAGCAGCAGGAAAGTGTGTAATATTTATTGACGAAATAGATGCTTTAGGTAAAAAAAGAAAGGGTGGAGCCTCAAATGGTTCTTCGGATGAGAGTGACAGAACACTTAATGCACTATTAACAGAAATGTCAGGATTTAAAGAAAATCAAGGAATTATAGTCATCGCTGCAACTAATAGAGTTGATACATTAGATGAAGCTCTATTGAGACCAGGAAGGTTCGATAGACAGCTTGAGGTAGGCCTACCTGATATTAACGCTAGATATAAAATACTAGAACTTCATAGCAAAAACAAACCAATAAGCAAGCAAGTTGATTTAAAGAAAATTGCTTATCAAACAGTTTACTTTAGCGGTGCTAAGCTAGAAAGCTTAATGAATGAATCAGCTATGTTAGCAGCCAGATTCAATGACAGTAGTATAAACATGAGCCATATAGATAAAGCTTTTTATACTGTAATAGCGGGAGAAGAAAAGAAGGATAGAAGCTATATATCAATTAATGAGAAAAAAGTCACTGCATATCATGAAGCGGGACATGCATTAGTTACAAAACTTACCTCTCCCTTGAATAGAGTGACGAAAATTAGTATAATACCAAGTACAAAGGGAGCTGGAGGATTTAGTATGAACATACCTCCTGATAAACTATATCAATCTAAAGAAGATATATTAAATCACATCATGGTCGCATTAGGTGGAAGAGCGGCAGAAGAAATTATTTTTGGTAAAGACAAAATAACTACAGGTGCATTAAATGACTTACAAAAGGCAACTGATATGATTGTTTCCATGATTGGAAGATATGGTATGGATGATGTTGCTGGATTATTAAACTACGAGGTTTTATTAGGAGATAATATTGGTAGCAACTCATACATTGTTGACAGAGCAAAAAAACTAATTTCAGAGCTATACACAAAAACCTTAAGCCTAATTTATGAAAATATAAACAAACTAGAAAGTATAGTTGAAAGATTACTGATAAATGAAACCATGGATGAAGAAGAGCTAAATACCATTATTAATGAAGCAGCTTAGTTTGTCTCAGCAAGTAGCTTCAAATGCATTGAAAAATAGTTACTAAAAAAGTATGAAGTATTGAGAAAAAATAATAATAATTTAAATAAATATAGGTTATAGTAAATATAGAAGGATTTTCTATTATATTTTGATTTGAAATTTTGGTGATATATAGTATAATTAAAATATAAAGAGTTTCCTGAGATGTTCGATAGTCTATGGTAATTCAACCGACATATGATATACGGGAGTCTAAGTTCATTAATTAATGATATGCCTGTTTACCTGGACATCAGCGATTAATGGCAGGACACCCACCTGCAGAAGTGCGGGTGTGAATTAGCTAGACAGCCGGCATCATGGGAATATAAAATCCCTAAGCATTTTGCTTAGGGATTTTATATTTTAAAACATATTGACAATTATCTATATATTGGCATATAATACATATAGATAATTATCTATGTATTTAAATATTTCACATTTTGGAGGGAAATAAAAATGAACGAAGATTATGGGCAATACGCCTTATACATGAAAGCGCTAGCGGATGAAACAAGAGTTAAAATATTTTATATGCTTTCTGAGGGAGAACTTTGCGCCTGCAATATACTTGAAGAATTTAATATCACTCAACCAACTCTTTCATATCATATGAAAATTCTAAGCGAAAGTGGTCTTGTTGATAGTAGACGAGATGGAATATGGATGAAATATAGGATAAACAATAACTGCTTAAATTTGTTAGTAGAGTTATTTGATGATATCAAATCAAGAAATAGTAGAAGTGACAAACCAAATAATAAATGCTAGGAGATGGTTTTATGATACTATTCAAGTGGCTAAATGCTCAGCTACTTAAAATGGAATGGCTTTTTAATTTAGTAAAATTGTTTGTTGAAAATGTATTTGGCCTAAGTATAGAAAGTAGATTAGGCGGGAGTATTCACTTTTTTATCTATGATGTAATCAAAATATTTATTTTACTTTCTGTTTTAATATTTGGAATTTCATATATACAAAGTTTCTTTCCTCCAGAAAGAACTAGAAAAATACTGGGTAGATTTAATGGAATAACAGCCAATATTTTATCTGCATTACTTGGTACTGTAACACCATTCTGCTCATGTTCATCTATACCGTTGTTTATCGGATTTACAAGTGCAGGACTACCAATAGGTACTACATTTTCATTTTTAATATCTTCTCCATTAGTAGATTTAGCATCAGTTATTTTGCTTGCAAGTATATTTAACTGGAAAGTAGCAATAGCATATGTGATTGTTGGACTGATTCTAGCAGTTATAGGTGGGACTGTTATTAGTAAATTAAATCTTGAAAAATACGTAGAATCATTTGTATTTGGCAATAAGGTTCTTGATATAGAACAAAATGAATTGACTACAAGTGATAGGGTCAATTTTGCGAAAGACCAAGTCCTGGATATAATAAAAAGAGTGTGGTTATACATTCTTTTAGGAGTAGGCATAGGAGCTGCTATCCACAACTATATCCCAGAATCCATTATATCTGCAGTATTAGGGCAAGATAAATGGTACTCAGTACTCATAGCTACTTTTGTAGGAATACCAATGTATGCTGATATATTTGGTACACTACCTATTGCAGAAGCATTAATTGCAAAAGGAGTAGGACTTGGGACAGCACTAGCCTTTATGATGGGAGTAACAGCATTATCTCTACCATCTATGATTATGTTAAAGAAAGTTGTTAAGACAAAGCTTTTAGGCATTTTTATAGGTATTGTGACAGCAGGAATTATAATAATTGGTTATACATTTAATGCCTTTGGATATCTATTTATATAGGGAGTGATATTATGCTAATCAAAATTTTAGGTTCAGGCTGTAGAAACTGTGTTGCATTAAAGGAAAACACCGAGGCAGCACTTAAAGAAGTAGGAGTGAAAGCAGAGATACAAAAAGTAACAGACTTTAAGGAAATCATGGCTCATGGAGTAATGACTACACCAGCATTAGTTATAGACGAAAAAGTTGTTTCATTTGGAAAGGTATTAAAACCAAAAGAAATCGTTAAAATTTTAGAAAAATAGAAATGGTTTTAGGAAATATAATCAAACAAGCCTTAATCTATTTAAGTTCTAAAATGGAACTTACTAGCGAAAAACATCAATATTATACAAAAGGTGGAACAGAGATGGCGAAAGAAAAATTACAATCAGGAATTAGCTTTTTTGAAAAATATCTTACAATTTGGGTAGCAATATGTATGGGAATAGGAGTACTTATAGGAGTTTATCTCCCAAGTATACCTAAATTTTTGAGTAAATTTGAATACAATAGTGTATCAGTACCAGTAGCAATCTTAATATGGTTAATGATATATCCTATGATGTTAAAGGTTGACTTCAATAGCATAAAAAAAGTTGGAGAAAATCCAAAAGGTCTTATAGTTACATGGGTAACAAACTGGTTGATTAAACCTTTTACAATGTATGCAATAGCTTCATTCTTTTTTTATGTAGTATTTAAAGACTTAATCCCTATAAATCTTGCAAAAGAGTATCTTGCGGGGGCAGTATTGTTAGGAGCAGCACCTTGTACAGCGATGGTATTTGTTTGGAGCCATTTAACAAAAGGGAATCCAGCATATACCCTTGTTCAAGTTGCAACAAATGATTTAATAATTTTAGTAGCGTTTGTACCTATAGTAGCATTTTTACTTGGTATGAGCGATATATCAATACCTTCGTCAACACTGTTTTTATCAGTGGTACTATTCGTAGTTATTCCACTAGTAGCTGGTTGGATTTCAAGAGTAGTAATTACTAAGAAAAGAGGAATAGAGTATTTTGAAAAGACTTTTATTCCTAAGTTTAGCAATATTACTATAATAGGGCTATTATTAACTTTAATAATCATATTTTCATTCCAAGGTCAAATAATAGTTGATAATCCTCTTAACATAGTTCTTATAGCTGTGCCACTGATTATTCAAACATTCCTGATATTTTTTATTTCGTATATTTGGGCAAAAGCATGGAAGCTACCTCACGATATAGCAGCACCTGCTGGAATGATTGGAGCATCTAATTTCTTTGAGCTTGCTGTAGCAGTTGCTATTTCTTTATTCAGTTTAAACTCTGGAGCAGCCATTGCTACAGTTGTAGGTGTACTTGTTGAAGTCCCAGTGATGCTTACTTTAGTTAGGATTGCAAATAAAACTAGAACGTGGTTTGACACAACTAAGTAATATATATTTGAGGTGAATGCAAAATGAAAAAGAAAGTCGCTTTTGTATGTGTTCATAATTCATGTCGCTCTCAAATGGCAGAAGGTTGGGCAAAAAAATTGGGTAGCGATGTATTAGAGGTATATTCGGCAGGAACAGAAAATTATCCAGAAGTGAAACCTTTAGCTGTTCAGGTAATGGAAGAAGCAGGAGTAGACATGAGCAATCATTATCCTAAGCTTCTAAGTGATATACCAGAAGAAGTAGATTATTTAATTACAATGGGATGCAATGTAGTGTGTCCATATGTGCTATGTAGTCACAGTGAAGATTGGGGCTTAACAGACCCGTCGGGTGGGCCTCTAGAAGACTATAGAAAAACCAGAGATATTATAAAAGAAAAGGTAGAAGATTTAATTAATAGAGTAAAAAATAATGCATAGATTATGGAAGAAACCTGAGCTCTAATATTAACATAGGGCTCAGGTTATTTTAGTGCTCTTCTAAGTTAGTTATAGATACTTCATCTATTTTATTTGACCCATCAAGGAAGCGAATTTTAGCTATATAGTTATCTTCATTTACATCCTCAATATAAACTGGAATACCATTGAATGTTACTTTAATCATATTTGGAGAATCCACAATTTCTTTTGCACGTTTGTTATGCATATAACTACCTCCTTAGAATATAAGCAATTATATTATGTACATGGAAATCGTGATTTATTCTTTTTTGAGGAATAATTGGTGACAAAATAAGTACAATAATAAAGAATAAACATTTAAATTATAAACTAGGAGTATTTCATGAAAAATAAAAAATTATCGCCTTTAATTCTTTTTATAATCGGCTCACTTATGCACTTCCTCTATGATTTAAGTGGCAAAAATACCATAGTTGGATTAATTGCTCCAGTAAATGAAAGTGTTTGGGAGCATACAAAAATGGTACTTTTACCAGTAATCTGTTGGTGGACTTTTTATTATATTATAAAGAGAAAACAATATAAAATTAATAAAAACAAGTGGTTTACTGGTGCTCTAGTAGCATTGCTAACATCAATAATATCAATACCAGTTCTGCATTACTTTTATACTCAATCCTTTGGAGTAGAACTGTTAGTTGTAGACATTATAATATTATTTTTAGCGTTACTATTTGGACAGTTACTAGGACTACATTTCACTAAACATTCTAAAGGTATAAACTCCAATATTGTAATACTGATTTTTGTGGCAATAATTATAACTTACATTATATTTACACTATATCCTCCTAGAATACCTCTTTTTCGAGATAGTATGACAGGTAAATATGGGATATAGTAGATTCTAAAAAAGAGCCTACAGATGTTAAAATGTAGGTTTTTTTATGCGATAAAATAATAATACATTATGATATTATTTTAAGCAAAAAATTGACTAAGACAATAAAGGAGGATTAGGGGGATGGATGCTTGATAGGATTAGAGTATATCTTAAGTATATATAACATGCAACATGTAGAACTAGCAGAAAAACTAGGAATCAAAAAACAAAATATAAATATGTGGATTAAAGGTAAACAGAACATCCCACAAAAATATCTACCTGTTTTTGAAGATCTTTTTGGAATAGAAAAAGCTCAACATGAGGTTATATTTCATAAAACCATAGAAGCCTTATCCCATTATTATGAGGTACTACCAGATTGGGTGGCCAGTGAACAAGAACAGGAAGAATTCGAAGAAGATATCTTTGAGGTATTCGACTATCATAACTTTTAGGATTGAAAAATAAAAACGAACCTGTCATTTTGAACGTAGTAGAGAATCTTGCACTTGTCATTCTGAGCCTTAGCGAAGAATCTCGAACTTTATTTTGCAAAAACACCATTAACTTAGAGGAATGTATTGTCAACAGCAAACATTAGATTTAAAGAAACATTATGGAAAACAGCAGATAAATTAAGAGGCAGTATGGATTCTAGCGAATACAAGCATGTGGTATTAGGACTTATATTTTTAAATACATATCAGACAAAATAGTAGTTAAAAAATCTTGGGATCTTGAGATGTATAATGTTGGTGACAGGATAATTCTATCAACAGATAATGGAGAATATAAAGAATATGCTATAATGGCAGTTGTAGAAAACTTACCATTATATATTTATAGCGGTAAGTTTATTGGAGGTGCGACCAATATATATATACCAACTGAAGAATATAGGAAATACACGGATAGTATGTCAATAATGACAGCTTTATTTAATGTAGAAGATGAATATATTCCAAGTATAGAAAATTACATTCAAAATAAAATAAATGAAATTCCAACTTTAGATTATCGTTCCAAAGCAATTTATGAACAAGAATACAATGAAATGGTAAATACTTATACTACAATAGGATTACCAATTACCTATTTAGGAGTCAATTCTTTTGCAGGACAAATGTCATTTTTTAGTTACCATTTCACTATACTTCCAATAATTATTTGTATACCTATACTAATTGTTATTGCAGTATTAATACCTGTTTTAGGCTTTATTAGTATTAAAAATAAAAGTGTAGTTGAGAGACTAAGAGAAGTAGAATAAAGCAGAACATGAAATGGGCTAAAAATAGCCCATTTTATGTTATAATATAGCCAATAAAATTAAAGGATTTGATTAAATGATTACTGTATTAATAATAGAGGATGACAAGTTATTAAATGAGGGAATAGCATTTGCTTTAAAAAATGAAGGCTATAATATATTATCAGCATATAATGGTGAACAGGCTATAAAACTATTGGATAACAGTATAGGTCTTATAATACTAGATATAAATCTTCCAGATAAGAGCGGCATAGATATTTGCAAATACATTAGAAAAGGTATGAATACACCTATTATTTTTTTAACTGCTAAAGATACAGAAGAAGATATTGTAAAGGGTTTTAAAGTAGGTGGAGATGATTATATATCAAAACCTTTTTCTCTTCCGATACTTAAGGAAAGGATAAAAGCAGTACTTAAGCGAGAGATGGCTCAAAGTAATACATATAGTTTTAAAGGACTTAAATTTGATTTCCATAAATTATGCCTTACTAAAAACGATGTAGAAATTCCTATTACTAAAATAGAAGTGAAGTTATTAGAGCTATTTATTAAAAATAAAGGGAAGGTACTAACAAGAGATAAAATTCTGGATAAAATTTGGGATATAGACGGAGGTTTTATAGATGAAAATACTGTTAATGTAAATATTCGCAGACTTAGAACTAAGATTGAGGATGATCCTTCAAATCCTGCTTTTATTAAAACTGTATTTGGTATAGGATATATATGGAGTGATAATAATTGAAAAGTTCTATAAAAAAATAAGTTATTACGGCCATCTTGTTACTAATTATATCTTCTATATCTTTTGCTGGGATAATGTCATATCTTCTTTCTAATTTTGATATAAGGATACTAGGAATAGTATCAGTTTTTTCTATTGCTATAATGGCGATTTGTATTATATTTATTATATTGGTGTCTAGGAACGTAGGTAATACACTTGAGGCATTAAGTCAAACCATTGAATCAATAATAGCTGACAATCCTGTAGATACTTTTTCTACAATTGAAGATACAATGCTTTCTAAACTACAAAGCCAGATACTAAAATTATCAGATATTTTAAAATCACATAGCATAAAACAGAAAAAAGAAAAGGATGATATAACAGCATTGATTTCAGATATTTCTCACCAATTGAAGACACCCCTTGTAAACTTAAATATATATAATTCCTTATTGCTTGATGAAAATCTTGACCATAGTAAAAGGATAGAATTTACTAAAAACATGGAAAATCAACTTGAAAAGCTAAATTGGCTTTTAGAATCTTTAATAAAGATGTCAAGACTTGAGGCAGGAATTATAAAATTAAATACAGAAAATCAATCAATATCACAAACAGTTTTACAAGCCATATCCATGCTATCTAATAGAGCAGAAGAAAAAGGGATAAATATTATATTTGATATTGAAGATATAAGTCTTGTCCATGATAGTAAGTGGACACAAGAAGCTATTTTCAACATATTGGATAATTCAGTAAAATATAGTGCTAAAAATATAGAAATAAATGTATCTATAATGAAACATGAACTATTTTGCTGCATAGATATTAAGGACGAAGGTGATGGTATAATTGAGTCAGATATTAATAAAATATTTACAAGATTTTATAGGGGAGAGGACACTAAAAATATTGAGGGAGTTGGAATAGGATTATTTTTATCTAGAAAAATTATTTCTGCACAAGGTGGATATATAAAAGTAAAGTCAATATTGGGAAAGGGTTCTGTTTTTTCTGTATTTTTGCCAATAGAATCTGAATAAGACTCCTCGTGTCAAGGTAATGACACAAATATCTTCAAATAATAAGAATAAAACAGAAACATAATAAAACGGTGTAGACAACATAATCAGAGAGGATTAAATAGCAATCCAATCCTCTCTAAATTTATGCCTAAAATCATAAAAATAGCCCCAAAGGCTCAATAAAACCCCTAATTTCCTTCTGACTCCGCTTGTGGGGAACGTACTATAATAATGACACGAGCATGAAGTATAGGTAAGCCAAGGGTTTGAAGTTCTATCCTAAGAAATAGTAGAAAAATATACCTTGACTAGTCCCTAAGGGGATAGCTTATAGTTAATTTATGAGGTGGTTACTGTGAAAATAAATGAAGTATGTAATGTTACTGGATTAACAAAAAAAGCTATTGATTACTATCAAGAAAAAGAAATTATTAATCCTAAGTTTGATGAAAGTGGTTATCGAGAATTCAATAAATCTGAGATTGAAAGATTAAAATAAGTAAGTGTATTTAGGTCATTAGGCTTAGCAGTGTTTGAGATTAAAAAGGTTTTAGATTCTAAATTTTCTAAAGAAGAGTTGAGGAAATGTGTTATTAGAAAACAATTTTATAATGAATTGTCTGAGAACCAAACCAAATTACTAGAGAAACTTTCAGATGGTAAATACATTGAAAAAATCAATGCAGAAATTATAGAATTAAATAAAAAGAAATCTATAAAAGAAAGACTTTTAGAAGTATTTCCAGGATTTTATGGTAGGTTTTTTGTAAGTCATTTGAGGAGTATTACCAGAATCTATTAAAGGCCAATGAGGTGTTTTTAGAAAGATTTCCAGATTTCAAGTGAAATTTTTATTGAAGTTTAATTGATTAAGGTTATTTAAATAAAAGGAAATGGCAAAATTTTTTTATTAGTTAAGAGTCTAATATTAAAAACATGTGATAAAAGTGTAATTTTGTTGTTTTTTGATGCCATAAAACTGTTGCATTTAAAGTAATATTATGATAATATGCACTTAAAAGACCGCTTATAAAAACAAAGGCGGACATTGAGGTGTAAGGATGAATAAAATTGATAAGATAAAGAATCATTTTAGTGAATATGGTGGAGTTCTTAAGACATCAGAGCTTAATGACTTAGGCTTTTCCAGCCGTCAAATAAAGAAACTTATGGAGGAAGGTATAATTACTAAGATAAAACATGGATTTTATGAATTAACAGATTATATTCCAAGAGAAGAAGTAATTATAGCAAGATTGTTTCCAGAATCCGTAATCTTTTTGGAAAGTTCACTTTTTTATTATGAATATACAGATAGAATCCCTTCATCCTGGCAAATAGCAGTGAATAAAAATAGCAGTAAGCATCAATACAATATTGATTATCCCTTAATAAAACCCTATTATCTAGAACCAAAGTTTATAGAGATTGGCATTGATATAATAGAGATAGAAGGAGTAGAAATTAGAATATATGATAGGGATCGCACTATATGTGATGTGCTACGATATGAAACAAAGCTTGAAGTAGAGGTATTCACCAATGCAATAAAGAATTATATCAAGGATCCAAAGAAAAATGCAAGAAATCTATTTGAATATGCTGAAATATTTAATATTAAAAACAAAGTACAAACATATATAGGAGTGTGGTTGTAATGGCTGATATGGCAGCTTCTATTTTAGCAAAATTGAAAAACAAAGCTAAAGGTGAAGGAATCCCATTACAACAATTATTAAATCTATTTTGCCAAGAGGAATTTATTAGGAGACTTTCTGAATCAAAATATAAAGAAAATCTTATTCTTAAGGGTGGATTTTTACTATATTCCATTAGTGGATTTACCACAAGGCCAACAGTTGATGCAGATTATCTTTTAAAGAACTACTCGAATGATTTAGATACTATAGAGATACTGGTTGAAGAGATTATTTCCTTGACTAGTAAAAATGATTTTATAAAGTTTGAAATTAAAGGACTAGAGCTAATTAGTGAGATTAGAGAATATCATGGTATTAGAGTAAATCTTATTGGCATTATTGGAAGGACAAAAACACCTTTTAATATAGACTTTGGAGTGGGGGATATTATTGTGCCTTCACCGGTGGAAAGAATCCTTCCTGTACTTCTACCAGAATTTGAAAAGCCTAAAGTTTTAACCTATTCGCTAGAATCTACAGTGGCAGAAAAATTAGATGCAATTATATCTTTAATGGAAGCTACAGGACGTATGAAAGACTTTTATGATATATATTATTTAGCAACAAACTTTGACTTTGATGGGAGGAAGCTTCAAGAAGCAATTTATGAAACTCTATCTAATAGGGGAACACCATATGAAAAAGATTCTATAACTATTATTACAAGGTTAACTAAAGATGTCGAAATGCAAAAGAGATGGAATAATTTTTGCAAGAAAATATTAAGGTATGAACTTAATTTTGATCATGTAGTTAACACAATTATTGAATTTACGTCGCAACCTTATAACGCAATGATTAAGGAAGATGAATTTTTTAAAGAGTGGAGCAGTAAATATAGAAAGTATGTTTAATAAAAAAAAGTAAATAAAGAAGAAACCCTTGTGTCAAAGTAATGACATGAATAAATCTTGGCAACTCAAAAAACAATAAGTGCCATTAAATATAGTAAACAACAACCTTAGAGAGAATTAATCAACAAACTAGTTCTCTCTAAAATTATATCTAAAAACATGAAAACAGACCAAAATCATAAGAAAATCTTCAAATTCTATCTGACCCTGAATGAGGCTCAGTTGGTATGTTTGTACAATCAGAAAAATTAGTTGAAGAACATCAAGGAAGAGTGGAGAATTTGTCTATTTATGGTCAAGAGCTAAATTCTACAACTTGGAAACTTTGTAAGATGAATCTTGCAATGAGAGGACTAGATGATAACCTAGGTCCACATCATGACGATACATTCCATAATGATTTGCATAAAACATTAAAAGCTGACTATATCTTAGTATATCCTCTATTTAACGTCAGTGATTGGGGTGGAGGAAGGCTTGTATAGGTATTTATATAACAACCAAGGCTGAAAAAATTATACATACAGACTTAAAAAGATTTTGAAAAACTATTCTCTACCGATAATTTAATATAGTGGAAATTTAGATTTTACTAACAAAAAATCAGTAGCAATAATAGGTTCTAGGGATGTTGATAATAAAGGTGCTTTGTTTATAAGAAAAATTGCGAGTAAATGTGAAAAAGAAGGATATGTTATTGTTTCGGGTGGAGCAAAAGGAGTTGACACTATTGCTGAAAACACTCCCATTCTAAGCAATTTAGCTGGCTATGAGGGACAAATCATAGACTACAACAGTGTTTTTCTTAGAATATTAGGAAGTTACTATGATATAAGGTATGCATATAAGTGTGATAACCCAATTAAAGAAAAAATAATTTCTGAACTTAAAAGAATAGAACAAGAAGAGCAAATAAAAATATTATTCGCTGTAGAATCTGGAAGTAGAGCATGGGGATTTCCTTCAAAAGATAGTGATTATGACGCTAGATTTGTATATATATACACCCTACGAATGGTACTTATCAATTGATGAAAAAAGAGATGTAATAGAATATCATATTAGTGATTTACTTGATATTAGTGGTAGAATTTGATAGATTATTAGAAACACAAGTTACGGATTTTAAATTATATAGTGCAATAAAAAAATTACTTGATAGAAAAGAATCAGGTGAAGAACTTGATATAGAACCTCGTATAGAAGTAATAAGTAATTTCCTTGAAGAACAGATGGAATATTATAAGGAATATGTAAAGCATGTTGATGACAAAAAATCTGCAGATACTTCAGAGTTGAATGATTTTTTAGGGATAATCTGAAAGAAGTTTGGGGTAGTTAAACCATAGAAAGGAAGTTTACAGTAAATGAATTTCAATGAAGCGATACTAAATTATCAACCAATTAACAAACAAGAAAAAAGTGATAAAGAAATCATTTTAGACTATATTGACCATTTTTATGATAACATCTTGACTAGAGAAAACCAAATAGCCCATATGACAAGTTCTGGACTAATTTTAAATGATTCTCTAGATAAGATACTTATGATTTATCATAACATATACAATACTTGGACATGGACTGGTGGTCACGCAGATGAAAAAGAAAAGCTGGTTATCAATGAAGAGGAAACTAGTGGAGTTAATTGGATTGAAGTTAATAGATTGACTGAATACTCCAATGAACCATATTTAATTGAAATTTATAAGAAAATCATAGACAAGGCTAGAAGCTAGGAGAATCCACTATGAAAATGAAGTTTAAATATGAAGCTCAAATAATAGAATTCACAGTAGAATACAGAAAAAGAAAAACTCTAGAAATAAGAATCGAGCCTCCAGATAATATTTCTGTAATTGCACCAAAAAGAGCAAGCGAAAAAGACATACTAAGAATGGTAGAAACAAAGGCTAATTGGATAGTCAAGAAGCTCTCAGAATTAAAAGAAATAGAAAAATTGAAAAAGAATAAGGAATATGTTAATGGTGAGTCTTTTATGTATTTAGGGAGATACTACTCACTTGAGATTATCATAGATGAGACTGTTAGCAAACCTATCACAAAGCTTTATCAAGGAAAGTTTTATATAACTACTAATACAAGGGATCAGGACAATCTGAAAGAATCCATGAAAAAATGGTACTATGATAAGTCATTGGAGAAGATACTAGAACGAGTTGAACACTTCCAATCCTATTTTTCAGTAAAGCCTAATTCTATAAAAGTAAAGGAGCAGAAAAAAAGATGGGGAAGTTGTACATCTAGAAGGGATATTCTTATTAATTGGAGAATTTCCATGGCTCCGGCTGATGTATTAGATTATTTAGTTGTTCATGAGATGTGCCATATGGTACAGATGAATCATTCTTCTGATTTTTGGAAACTTGTTGAGAGAATAATGCCAGATTATAAAAGGCGGAGGGATTGGCTTAGAAAATATGGTATCATGCTAAATCTATAGTTTCTATTTTTGCAGAATTATAGTATAATGATTAGAGTTTCTTTAGAGACCCTAATTATTTTTTTGAAAATATTTACACATATATATTTATATGATAAAATCATTCATATTGCTTTTAAAATGGAGGTTAGAGATGAGGACTAGTTTCAGAAACAAAGACTTTTTTAAAGTCATGATAGCCATTGCTTTGCCTATAACATTACAAAATTTAATAGCTTCTTCTGTGAATATGTTAGACACTCTTATGATTACTAGTTTAGGTCAAGAGAGTTTAGCTGCTGTAGGCCTTGCAAATCAGGTATTTTTCTTTTATGCAGTGACTATATTTGGTGTGGCTACTGGTTCATCAATATTTATAGCTCAGTTTTGGGGAAAGAAAGACACAAAGAATATAAGAAGAATATTAGGTCTTTCTCTTGCTATAGTCAGTGTTTTAGGTGTGATATTTACATTAGCTGCACTATTTGTACCAGAACATATAATGAGAATTTTTAGTAATGATATGAAAGTTATTAAATTAGGTGTCGATTATTTAAGAATAGTTTCTTTTAGCTATATTATTACTGGTATTAGTTTCGCTTACTCAGTTGCTTCAAGGAGTATTGGCCAGGCGAAAATGCCAATGATAGTAAGTATAGTTTCATTTGTGACTAATGCAGTATTTAATTATTTGCTTATATTTGGAAAGCTTGGATTGCCTCAACTTGGAATAAAAGGAGCTGCCTATGGTACTTTAATAGCTAGGATTGTAGAAATAGTTCTTATACTATATTTCATATATTCAAATAACAAGAATCCATTAGCAGGAAGTATTAAAGATATGACTGATTGGACTAGCGATTTTGTTAAAAAATACTTTAAAACTGCTTATCCAGTTATTTTGAATGAAGCACTTTGGTCACTGGGAACTGTGTTATACTCTATAGCCTATGCCAAAATAGGTACTGAAGCAGCGGCAGCAGTTCAGATTTTAAATACTGTTCAAAATATTTTCATGGTAATGACTAGAGGTTTAGCTAATGCATGTACTGTAATGGTAGGAAATAAAATTGGAGCTGAAGAAGAGGAAGTTGCTATTGAATATGCTAATAGCTTTATGATTATATCTATTGTATTAGGAATGGTTCTAGGTATAATGTTATTTTTGACATCGGATACAATCCTTACGTTTTTCAAGAATCTAACACCAGAATTATATGCTACATCAAAGAAACTATTAATAGTTTTAGCTATCTTTTTCTTTGTAAAAGCTTTCAATGGGACTATGATAGTAGGAGTATTAAGAGGTGGTGGAGATACAAGATTCTCTATGCTTTTAGAAATGGTAGCTGTTTGGATAGTAGGTGTGCCTTTAGCTTTTTTAGGAGCACTAGTATTTAAGCTTCCTGTATACTATGTTACATCACTAGTTTATATTGAAGAAGTAGTTAAAGCAGTTGTCGGTATACCTAGAATAATATCAAAGAAATGGGTAACAAACGTGATTACAGATATGTAAATATGATAATATCTTTTCCTAATGCAATGTTTGTGGGTTGAACTTTTCCCAAATATGTTTTATACTATGTATAGTATATAATTTATATACTATTTAAAATTTGATGTTTTAAATGGCAGAGTAGGTAGTTTGCGTAAAGTGTTGGAGGATGGGACGTTGCCTCTGAACGAAGAGCTAATATTTAGTTCGCGTTAAACTACTGCGTTCGCTGACACATCTTAAATAGGCTTGCTTTCTTGATGTGGCGGTTCTGTCATATCATATTATGAAAGGAGGCTTTTTGTATGCAAAAAATATCCACGAGAAACATTGCTTATTTTGGCCTATTAATTGCACTAAATATTGTTCTAACAAGAATAGGTAGCATTAGAGTAGGCGGTGGAGGAGTAGAAATCGTTAGAATAGGTTTTGGTGGTTATCCTGTAATTTTTGCTGGGATAGTATTTGGACCATTAGCTGGTGGTATTGTTGGTGCAATTGGAGATGTTATTGGCCATTTTATGAGTCCAATGGGACCATATATGCCACATTTTACAATCTCAGCAGCATTAACTGGAATCCTACCAGGACTAGTAATGATGTCATTCAAGGATAAAAAATCCAAAGGTTCTTTTTGGAAGTTAACTTTAGCAATAGCAGTAGGTCAAATCACTACTTCTATATTTATGGTACCTTATTTTATGCAAACACTATTTAGTGTACCAATGATAACTACTGTACCTGGAAGGATAATTGGTCAAGCAGTCCATATACCACTGTATGCATATGTAACAAGGATTTTAGTAAATAGACTGAGCTTTGCATTTGGGACTAATTAAAACAAAAAACCATTACCTAATAAAAAGGTAATGGTTTTTTTACTGTTATATGGTTGACATTAGTTTGAAATTTAAAGTATTATAGCCATATTACTAAGATAATAGAGATATCTGGGTTAGGTTAGATATTTAAGCTATACTAAGGAGGAGCAGAATGGAATTTCGAAAAGCTATTGAAGAAGATGTTAAAAGCATAGTGAATATTATTAAGCAAGCACAAACTTGGTTTAAAGAGCAAGGGATAGACCAATGGCAGGATAATTATCCTAACCTTGAAACAGTGTTATATGATATTAACAAGAACTACGGATATGTCTTGTTAAAAAATAATGTTGTTGTTGGAACTGCAGCAGTTATTTTTGATGGTGAAAAAACTTATGATACTATCTATAATGGTAAATGGATAAGCAATGATGAATATGCAGTTATACATAGAATGGCTATTGACCCTAATTATAAAGGATTAGGATTAGCAACCTTATTTTTTAACTGCATAGAAAAAACCTGTCTAAATAAAGGTATACACAGCATTAAAGTGGATACCCATGAGGAAAACATACCTATGCAGAAATCTTTTTATAAAAATGGATTTCAGTATTGTGGAATAATATATTTAGAAGATAAAAGTAAAAGATTAGCTTTTGAAAAAATACTGACAAAAGGTACTTAAAGCTAAAACTTGAGATATAGGAATGTTCCATTATATTATTTATATGACTATTTATTTGATCTATCTATTATACACTTTAAAATCAAAGAGCCTTTTTGTAAGAGAAGGTGGTAGAGCTTTTGTTATAAGTAGAGTAATTAGATAAACAATGCCTCCAATACATAGGCATAAAATTAAATTTATATAGTTTTTGGCACTTAAATTTATTAGAAAATTATAGGCAAACATTATAGATGTAATTGATAGCAATGATGCAAACATTGGTTTAAGCAAGTAATCTTTTAGGTTTATATCTATGCTTATCACCCTATTTAATGTAATAAAATCGAGGGTTGAGATAATAAAGCTTGAAGCAATAAAGCCTATAAAGAACCCATTAATTCCATAAGAAGGATTACCAACTAAAAAATAAGTAGATAATAACTGAAAGCACATGCCTATTAAGTTATTAATTGTAGCTGGCACCTGTTTTCCAATTCCATTAAGTATTCCAGACAATGTACTTTGAAGAGATAAAAATACAGTACTAAAGCCTAGTATGCTCATATATCTTCCTACATCACTGTCATTGTAGAGCACCATGGCAATAGGCTTTGAAAACATGACAAAAACTACAGTGATAGGAATAGATATAAGTAAAACGATTCTAATACATAAGGCTATATTACTTTTAATGTGACTAAATCTTTTCTGCTCAATTCCCTCTGCTAGATTAGGTATTATGTTTACTACTAAGGCTGATGTAACTATAAAGGGTAAAAACAACATAGGCATTGACATTCCCATAACTTTGCCAAATATAGAAATTGCTTCTTTTGAAGTATATCCAGCCTCTGCAAGCTTTTGTGGTATAAGTACAGCATTTGATAATTGCATGACTATACCTATTAATCTTGAAATAGTAATAGGCGATGCGATATAAAATATTTTAGATATGAATGAAATGTAGCTTTGACTTTTCATGGGAAGATATACTTGAAATCTGGAATGGAGTCTATAGTGAAACATTAGCCATAGAAGACCAAATATCTCTCCTACACTTATTCCTACAACTGCAATTAAAGCACCTAGCCGAGGGGTTATTGGCTGAAGATAGCGTACGGTAGCTAAAACAAAGAATATTCTAGTAAGCTGTTCAAGTATTTGTGCAATACCTGGGGGGCTTACTTTTTTTAATCCATAAAAATAACCTCTAATAACTGATGATAAAGATATTATCATTATTGCTGGAGCCAACATTAATATTAAGTAATATACATCGTTATTCTTTAAGATATTGCGACAGATAAATTGTCCGAATATAATTAATATAAAAATAAATACTGATGATATAGAAAAGGCAAGTAAAATCGCACTTCTTAAGACTTTTTTACATCCCAAATCATTTCTTAATGCTTTTTGTGCTGCAACTAATTTAGATACTGCTACAGGAATCCCAGCAGTAGTAAATGTTATAAAAAACATTAGTACAGGTGAAGCAATCTGAAATAGTCCTATTCCTTCAGGACCAATTTCTCTAGATAATATAATCTTATATGCAAATCCTATAAACCTGACTATAAAGTTGACTATTGCAAGTATTATAGCACCATATATAAAGCTAGATTTATTCAAAATATCACCCCAAAACACATGCATTGACCTATAATAATATATATTCCTTGGGGATTATAATATTACGAATTGAATTGCCTAACTATATGAGCATAAAATAATTTATCTAAATACAAGAAAGGCTTATGGAAGGGAGAAGGTATTATCTTCTGTATATATTATATCATAAAGAAAAGTCTATTTATAGACTTACAATAATTAACTCTTGAGTATATAATAGAATTCACCTATTGAGAGGAGTGGTGATACAACCTATGGAAAATTACGAAAGTGAGTTTATTATTGAAAGTGATTATTTGCAGCAGACTATTGATTTGATAAAACGTCAATTGTTTGCTGCTCAGGAAAGAAAACAGAAGGATAAAAATACTCTTATTTCTTCAAGCAGAGATATGTGGGAAAATGCTTCTCATTCTGCAGATGATTTTGATAGGGTAGTGGAGTTAAGCCAATATTTTCAGCCATTAGCGGGCCACATTTCCTCATATGAATCAGGTACCCATAAAATACAATCTTTAAAAAGAATGCTTCATACTCCTTATTTTGCACGTATTGATTTCAAAATGGATGATGAGGAAGTATTTGAAAAGATATATATCGGACGTTCCACACTAATGGACGAAAGGACAGACGATATATATGTTTATGACTGGAGGTCACCAATAGCAAGCCTATTTTACCGCTTTGAAACAGGGAAAGTTTATTATCAAGCCCCAGTTGGTACAATAAAAGGGGAAGTAAATTTAAAACGACAATATGAAATAAAAAACGGCATATTAGAGTATTTATTTGATGCAGATGTACAAATCGTTGATGAATTTTTAAGAAAAATGTTATCAAAGAACACTTCTGCCAAAATGAAAACAATAGTGGAAACAATACAGAAAGACCAAGATATTGTTATTCGAGATACAAGTAACGATTTGCTAATGGTACAGGGGGTTGCAGGAAGTGGAAAGACTTCTATTGCTTTGCATAGAGTTGCCTATTTAATGTATCAAGGGCTATCTTCAAAACTTTCTCCAAGTAACATTATAATTTTATCTCCTAACACTCTATTTGAGCAATATATTTCAAATGTTTTGCCTGAGCTTGGAGAGGAAAATGTAGTCACAGTTGTATTTGAAGATTTTTGTAAAGCAGTTTTAAAAGATGTCCAAATTCATTTTCAAACGAGGAACGAGTTTTTAGAGAAATTAATTATATGTAATGATTTATTGCAGAAATCTATTATGAAAAGTAGTATGCAATTTAAGTCATCTAGGCAGTTTATAGAAATATTAAATCGCTACTTCAAAGATTTGGAACATAGGAAAATTGACTTTACAGATGTATATTATAATGGTCAGTGTATTGCTAATGGGAATTTATTAAAGGCTAAGGTGCTGAATGGTAATAAGAATATTCCCCTAGCTTTACGTATGAAACAGCTAGAGAGTACAATTTTAGAAACAGTGCATAAATTACGAAAAAGTCGACTCATTAATCTAGAGGACTTTGTTGGTAGATTTACAGAACATCTATTTGAGACAAAAGAGTTGGCCCGTATGCTTTCCATATATGAGAGTACAGTATTAATAAAGAACATACGCAAATTTACTGAAATTGATTATTTAAAATTTTACAAACAGCTGTTGTCTGATAGAGCCTATTTTTATGGCTTAGCAAAGGGTATAGAGCTACCGGAAAATATTGAGGAGATATTGGACTATACAAATGCAAATTTGCAATCTGATTATTTACAATATGAAGATGCACTCGCTCTTACATACTTCATATTGAAACTTAATGGGTATAGTGAATACAAAGACATTAGGCAACTTGTTGTAGATGAAGCACAGGATTATTACCCTATTCATTTTGAAATATTGAAAATTATGTTTGCTAAAGCCAGATATACTGTTTTAGGTGATATAAACCAAACTATAGAAAAAAAGGAAAGCCTAACCTTATATGATGAGCTTCAGGATATACTACAAAAAGAAAAATCAACACTTATTACCATGTCTAAGAGTTTTAGATGCACTGATGCAATTATTAAGTATAGTTCAAAATTTGTCCAGCCACATATAGATATTAAGAGTTTTAGCCGAAATGGAGATTATCCAAAAGTGCATTATGCTGAAAATTTTACTCAGCTTGACGAATTACTAATAAATGAAGTTGTACTTTGCAAGGAGAAAGGCTATCAATCTATTGGATTGATATGTAAAAGCCAAAAAGATGCTAATGCTCTTTATTGCCGTTTAAGTGAAAAGCTAGATATTCAGTTGATTAACAGTGATAGTATGACTGATATTAAGGGAATATTTATCATTCCAGTTTACTTAGCAAAAGGATTGGAGTTTGATGCTGTCTTGATCTGTGATGCTGATAATGAGCATTATGTAACTGAAGACGATAAAAAATTATTTTATATTGCCTGTACCAGAGCACTACATCGTTTAAATTTGTTCTATACAGTTGAGATTAGTCCGTTGTTGTAATTAAGGAGGTAAGTCATATGGTTTTTGAGAAATTAGCTAGAATACTGGCTGAAAATATTGGAGCTGATGAGGAAGATATAACCCTAGAAACAGAACTAAAGCCTGAATATGGAATTGAACCAGTTGATATTGCTAAAATGATAATTGAATGTGAAAAGGAATTCAATATAACAATTCATGATGAGGATGTTCATACTTTTAAAAAATTAGAAGATGTTGTAGTATATGTAAATAAAATAATTTCTGATATATAAGGGTATATTTAATTGCCCTTTTTCTATTCATAAAGATAAACCTGTTTAAGATATTATCTCAAAATATGTTTTGACATATAATAATTATACATTATTTGTAGCTTAAAATATTTCGTCATAAAATCAATAAAAATGATTTTATAGCTTTTTTAGGCCACAATTCCAATAGTAAAAGTTAAAATTCATATTTTTTTATATAATTATGACAAAAATTTAACATACTTTTTTGTTTTTTCTGAGTAATTATAAGAATTTACTAAAAGATGCAGGGGGATTAGACAATAACTGCACTTTCCTCTTGCTGAATAAAATGGGAACATACTTCCAAAAGCCATTGAAAATATAAAAACTAGAATTTATATGGCCTAGGATCCAGTGAAGATAAAGCGTAGAGAAGTTTACAGAAAAACATTTGGTGTTATTTAAAAAGCAACCATGCCAATTTCAAAAATGGACCAATCAATTTAAGAATTATTGTTTATGTTACTTGCAAAACATAGCAAATGCTCTTTCCAATATGGAACTGTATAAAATCCTCTATTATTAAGAAATAGAGTAAACTAGAGAAAACAATAACAAAAAAGATAGATAATGATATAAATAGAACTATCAATGAAATGCAAATATAATAAGCATATTATATCTAAATAATACACTCGACCTATTTTTAAAAGCGTGTTACCATGAAGGGGCATTGGATTGGTCCAATAGGCCAATGTGTTAGGGAGGTGATTGTGGGATAATGAAAATTGAAAGAGATAGTGGAGTGCCTATTTATATACAAGTTAGAAATTGTATTATGGATGACATAAAAAACGGAAGATTAAAAATTGGAGAAAAGCTACCTACAGAAAGAGACCTTGCTTTAAAACTAAAAGTAAGTAGGAATACTATTTCCTCGGCCTATAATGCTTTGGAGCAAGAGGGAGTCCTTATTTCTTTCCAAGGTAAAGGGACATTTGTTGCAGAAGAAGGGAATACATGGAAGCAAGAAACCGTAAAGGATAAAATAAATAAAATTATTGACCTAGGACTCGAAGAAGCAATTGAAAATGGGTTTAATACTAAAGAGTTTATGGCCATTGTACAGGAAAGGGTAAAGGAAAAAGAAATCTTATTTAAAAACTTAAACGCTATATTTGTTGAATGTAATATGGAGCAGGCCAGATTTTTTGCAGAAGAGTTAAACAGAACTACTAATCTTAATGTGATACCAATGACAATAAATCAACTTAGTGATGAAGAACAAGATATTAAGAAAGCTATTAGTGAAATCAGGATTATTATTACATCATTTAATCATGTAAATGAAGTAAAAAGCTTCGTGAAAGATCAAAAGAAAGAAGTTTTTGGTGTTGCTACTATTCCAAGCCTTGAAACTATAGTAAAAATTGCTCAATATCCTAAAGGGACAAGAATAGGGCAAATAACTCTTTCTAAAGAGTTTTATTATAAAATTAAATATGCATTAAGTTCTGCTGGTCTTGAGAAAGCAGATATAAATGGAACAACTAGCAGAGAACAATCAGAAGTCATGAAGATAATTGATGCATCTGATGTAATCATTGTTTCACACGGAAGAGAAGAGGAGGTTAGCAAGCTAGCAGGAGGTAAAAAGGAGATTGTAAGGTTTGATTATATCCTTGATCAAAGTTCAGTTCAAGCAATTTTGTCTAAAATAATGGAGATAAAAAGTAGCTTATAAAGGGAGAGAAATCATTATGAAAAAAAATATAGTACTTGGTGTTATAGGAGCAGATTGTCATGCAGTGGGAAATAAAATTCTTGACTATGCATTTACAGAAGCTGGTTTTGAAGTAACAAATATTGGTGTACTAAGTTCACAGGAAGATTTCATAAATGCAGCTATCGAAACTAGTGCAAGTGCCATTTTAGTATCATCTCTTTATGGTCATGGTGAAATTGACTGTAGAGGATTAAGAGAAAAGTGTGAAGAAGCAGGTTTAAAGGACATTTTATTATATGCAGGTGGAAATCTTGTAGTAGGGAAGCAGGACTGGAAATCAGTAGAAAAGAGATTTAAAGACATGGGTTTTAACCGTGTATATGCTCCAGGGACAAAACCTGAAGAGGGAATAAGAGATTTAAAAGAAGATTTAAAAATAGCATAAAAAAATACATAATATATAAAGGTGATAATAATGAATGCACTCTTATTAATTGATTTTGGTAGCACTTATACAAAACTTACGGCTGTTGATATGGATAATGAAGAAATCATTGCAAATTCAAAAGCTTTAACAACAGTAGATACAGATATTATGATTGGATTTAAAAATGCGTATAAGATTATTAAAGAGAAATGCAAAGGGAAGGATATTCAACTTAATGAAAAGCTTGCATGTAGTAGTGCAGCAGGAGGATTAAAAATGGTAGCTATTGGGCTTGTGCCGGAGCTTACAGCAGAGGCTGCTAAAAGAGCCGCTTTAGGTGCTGGCTCAAGAATTCTTCAAGTGTACAGTCATCAATTAACTCTAAGGGAAGCAAGAGATATATTGCAGAGAAAACCAGACATTATCTTGCTAGCAGGAGGAACAGATGGAGGAGATAAAGACTGTATTATACACAATGCAAAGATGATTGCCATGAATATAAAAGACGTACCTGTGGTAGTTGCAGGGAATAAAAATGCCAGTGACGATATAGAAGAGATATTTGAAGGACAAGGTGTTTATTATCGTATAGTAGATAATGTGATGCCTAAGCTAAATGTAATAAATGTTGATCCAGCAAGGGAAGCCATAAGAGAAATATTTATGAAAAAAATAGTTGAAGCAAAGGGAATGAGTAAAGCAGAAGAATATATAAATGGTATTTTAATGCCAACTCCAGCAGCAGTGCTAAATGCGGCTAAAATCTTAGCTGATGGAACAGATAAAGAAGAAGGCATAGGAGATTTAATAGTTGTAGATGTAGGAGGAGCTACAACTGATATACATTCAATAGCCGAAGGAGAGCCTACAAGAACAGGAGTTATGCTAACAGGATTACAGGAACCTTATGTGAAAAGGACTGTTGAAGGAGATCTTGGTATGCGAGTAAGTGCAGAGTCTCTTTGGCAAGCTGTAGCAACAAGGAAGATAAAAAAATATGCTCCTGACTTAAAATATAATGTAGAAGAAAGATGTCATTATCTTGCCCAAAATGTCAGTGAAGTTCCACAAACCTATGACGAAATAGAATTTGATGAAGCACTGAGCATGGTAGCAACAGAGGTGGCAATGGAGCGACACGTAGGACAAATAGAAGATGTTTATACTCCTATGGGAAAGATATATGCACAGAAGGGAAAAGATTTATTAAAAGTTAAATATTTAATAGGTACAGGTGGAGTCCTTGTTCATAGTAATAATCCAGAAAAAATATTGAGAGCTGGTTTATATAGTGAGGACAACCCTAAATACTTAAAACCTATGAACCCTGAGTTTTTAATTGATAGGAGCTATATTCTTTCTGTAATGGGGTTGATGGCAATGAAATATCCTGACAAAGCAATTAGAATGATGAAGAAATATCTTATTAACATATAATAGGAGGGAAAAAATGGAGCTAAAAAACAAAAAATGGAGTGAAGCAGAGTTTTACAAGGTAAGAGAAGAAGTACTAAACCAATGGCCAACGGGTAAAGATGTAGATTTGCAAGAGGCAGTGGACTTTTTAAAAAATATTCCTGAACATAAAAACTTTGCAGTAAAGCTTAGAAAGGCAAAACAAGAAGGAATAACCCTTGCACAGCCAAGAGCTGGTGTTGCGTTAGTAGATGAACATATTAAGCTTTTACAATACCTTCAAAATGAAGGAGAGGCTGATCTTTTACCAAGTACAATTGATAGCTACACTAGACAAAACAGATATAATGAGTGCCAAGTAGGAATCGATGAAAGTATTAGAGAAAATCGTTCCATGTTAAATGGATTTCCAGCAGTAAACCATGGAGTAAGCAATTGTAGAAAGGTATTGGCAGCAGTAGATACCCCAGTACAAGCAAGACATGGCACACCTGATTCAAGGCTATTGGCAGAAATTATTCATGCAGGTGGATGGACATCTAATGAAGGTGGTGGAATCTCATATAATATTCCTTATGCTAAAAGCGTAAGTGTTGAAAAATCATTACTTGACTGGCAATATTGTGATAGACTTGCAGGATTATATGGAGAAATGGGAATTGAAATTAATAGAGAGCCATTTGGTCCTTTAACAGGAACCCTTGTACCTCCAAGTATGTCAAATGCAGCTGCAATTATTGAAGGATTACTTGCAGCAGAACAAGGCGTAAAAAGTCTTACACTAGGATATGGTCAGTGTGGGAACTTAATACAAGACGTGGCTGCAATCAGAGCACTAGTTGAGCAATCAGAAGAGTATTTTAAGACTTATGGATATAATGTAGATTTAACAACAGTATTCCACCAATGGATGGGTGGCTTTCCAGCTGATGAGGCAAAGGCCTTTGGTGTAATTTCCTGGGGAACAGCAACTGGGGCTTTAGCAGGTGTAACAAAGGTAATCGTAAAGACACCACATGAAGCTGTAGGTATACCAACTATGGAAGCTAATGCTCAAGGAATAAAGGCAACAAAACAAACTCTAAACCTATTAAAAGGTCAGAGATTACAAATGTCAAAAAAACTTGAGTTAGAAATAAATATAATAAAAGCTGAAACGAAATGCATCTTAGACAAAGTATTTGAGTTAGGTAAGGGAGATTTAGCCGTAGGTACTGTAAAGGCTTTTGAAATAGGAGTTATAGATATTCCATTTGCGCCAAGTAAATATAATTTAGGAAAGATGCTTCCAGCAAGGGACAACAACGGAGCGGTAAGATATTTAGAATTTGGAAATATTCCTATGACACAGGAATTAAAAGATTTCAACAAACAGTTATTAGAGGAAAGAGCAAAATCTGAAGGCAGAAAAGTTAGCTTCCAGATGGTTATTGACGATATATATGCAGTAGGAAAAGGAACACTTGTAGGTAAACCTGAATAAAAACAATAAATTTATAATATGTCTGGAGGAGTAATAATGAAAATAATAGATGTTGTATGCTCATCAGGAAGAACTGGATTTTATTTTGATGATCAAAGAGCCATTAAAAGAGGTGCAAAAAGTGATGGATTTACATATGTAGGCGATCCTGTCACAGAAGGTTTCACAAAGATTCGACAAGCTGGAGAGTCAATATCTGTAATGGTTGTTTTAGAGGATGGGCAAATAGCCTATGGAGATTGTGCAGCAGTGCAATACTCAGGAGCAGGGGGAAGAGATCCATTATTCCTTGCAGAAGAATTTATTCCAATTATAGAAAAACGTATTGCACCAAAGCTAATTGGAAGAGAAATAAAAAGTTTTAGAGAGCTTGCTGAGGAAGTTGATCATATGACTTTAGAAGGTAAAAGACTTCATACAGCTATAAGATATGGTATAACTCAAGCTATTCTGGATGCTGCTTCTAAAGTAAAAAAGGTTACAATGGCAGAAGTAATTAGGGAAGAATACAATACTAACGTAGAATTTAAAAGAATCCCTATTTTTACTCAATCTGGTGATGACAGATATAACAATGTAGATAAAATGATTATAAAAGGCGCAGATGTACTACCTCATGCATTATTCAACAATGTTGAAACCAAATTAGGAAAAAACGGAGAAAAGCTTAAAGAATATGTTAGCTGGCTAAAAAATAGGATTGAAACTTTAAAAGCTAGAGAAGAAGATACATTTGTTCTTCATATAGATGTTTATGGTACTGTTGGTCTTGCATTTAATAATGATACAGAAAAAATGGCTGACTATCTTTGTGAATTAGGAAAAATTGCATCTCCTTTTAAACTTCGAATAGAAGGTCCAATGGACGTTGAAGATAGAGAAAAACAAGTACAAGCCCTTAAGGATTTAAGAATTGCTCTTAAGGAAAGAGGAAGCAAGGTTGAACTTGTTGCAGATGAATGGTGCAATACATTTGAAGACATTAAACTATTCGTAGATGAAGGTGCAGCAGACATGGTTCAAATAAAAACACCAGACCTTGGAGGAATAAACAATACTGCAGAAGCTATTTTATATTGCAAGAAAAAAGGTGTAGGAGCTTATTGTGGTGGAACATGTAATGAAACCGATAGATCTGCTCAAGTATGTGTAAATGTAGCTATTGCATGTGGTGCTGACCAATGCCTTGCAAAACCAGGAATGGGTGTAGATGAAGGCTATATGATTGTCCATAACGAAATGAATAGAGTTCTTGCATTAGCAAATAGGAGAAATAAATAAAAAACAAAACAACAGGAGCATTATAAAAACAAGGGTAGGTGATAGCATGGATATTAAGATTCCTGCAAAAGCAGGTACTATGGAATCCAGTGATATTTATATTATGGTTCAACCAAATGACGAAGGTGGAATCATAATTGACCTTGAAAGTATTGTTATGAAGCAATTTGGAAAACAGATTGAGAAAGTAATCTTAAATACATTGGAAAAGTTAAATATTAAAAATATCCACCTTATTGCCAAAGATAGAGGGGCTTTGGACTATACTATAAGAGCAAGAGTGGAAACTGCAATAAAAAGAGCAATGTAGGAGGTGATTTTATGGATAGACCTAGAAGAACCATGCTTTTCATTCCAGGTAACAATCCTAATATGTTACAAAATGCAGGGATTCTTGGAGCAGATAGTATTATATTAGATCTTGAGGATGCTGTAAGTATTACAGAAAAGGATGCAGCAAGAATATTGGTAAAAAGCGCCGTTAATAATTTAGACTTTTATGGTACAGAAATAGTTGTGAGAATTAATCCTCTTTCATCTACCTTCGGTATTGATGATATTGAAGAAATAGCTCCAGTACAACCTGACGCACTAATGATAGCTAAAGCAACTGAAGAGGACGTACACAAAGCAAGTAAAATGCTTACTCAAATTGAAGAGAGAGAAGGCTTTGAACATAAGAGCATTAAGCTTTTTCCATTGATTGAAACAGCATATGGTCTTGAAAATGTATACAATATAGTAAGGTCCTCTGACAGAGTAGTAGGAGTATTGTTGGGAGCTGAAGATTTAACAGCAGATCTTGGGATTAAAAGAACCGCAGAAGGACAAGAAATTTTTTATGCAAGGTGCAAGATAGCTACTACATGTAAGGCTTGTGGTATCGATGCCATAGATACACCTTTTGCTGATATGAATAATTTGGAAGGCTTTATAAAAGATATTAAAACAGCTAAATCTTTAGGTATGACAGGAAAAGCTGCAATAAATCCAAGACAGATAGATACAATCCATGAAATCTTTGCACCTTCTGATGATGAAATAATGCATGCTCAGGCTGTAATTAAGGCAATGGAGGAAGCTAAAAAACAGGGTAAGGGTGTATTTTCACTAAATGGGAAAATGGTTGATGCACCTATTATAACTAGAGCACAAAATGTAGTTAAAAAAGCAAAGCTTGCAGGCTTGCTATAAGGGGTGATAGATATATGAAGAATATACTTGGAAGAGAAATCCCTGAATGCATCCAAGGGTACGGAGAAGTTAAGCCATTTAAAGGAGCTTTTGAATCATTAGGAGAAGTCAGAAAAAGAGCTGTAAAATTTGAAAGTTCTTTTCCAGAAAAACAGAAGGTGTTATGCTCTATTAAAGATACTCTTGAGAAATGTGGTATTAAAGATGGCATGACAATTTCTTTTCACCATCATCTAAGAAACGGTGATTATGTACTGAACATGGTTTTAGAGGAAATATCAAAGATGGGTGTAAAAGATATTAAGGTAGCTGCCAGTTCTATTTTCCCAATACATGAGCCACTTGTTGAATATATGAAAAAGGGCATAGTTACTGGAATATATGCAAACTATATTTCAGGACCTGTAGCAGAAGCAATATCAGGGGGTCAATTAAAAAATCCAGCAATCATGCATACCCATGGAGGAAGAGCAAGAGCTATTGAGTCTGGAGATCTTACAATTGATATAGCTTTTATCGCTGCTCCAACATGTGATACCTATGGCAATATCAATGCTGTATTGGGGAAATCTGCCTGTGGCTCTTTAGGTTATGCAATACCAGATGCTCAATATGCTGAAAAAACAGTGGCCATAACAGATAATTTAGTATCTTATCCTGCATGTCCAATTGAAATTAGTCAAGAGTATATAGACTATGTTGTTCAGGTAGAAAGCATTGGAGATGCAAAGGGAATTGTATCTGGTACTACAAAAATTACTAAGGATCCTGTAGGACTTAAAATAGCTAAAATGACTTCTAAGGTCATAGAAGCATCAGGTCTTTTAAAGGATGGATTTTCATTCCAAACAGGAGCAGGAGGAACATCTTTAGCAGTAGCTGCCTATGTGAAGGAATTGATGCAAAAGAATAAAATTAAGGGAAGCTTTGCAGCTGGTGGGATTACAGGGTATATGGTTGAAATGTTTGAGGAAGGATTATTTGATGCAATCTTTGATGTACAGTGCTTTGATTTAAAGGCAGTTGAGTCTTACAGAGATAATAAAAAGCATCAAGGAATGTCAGCATCTATGTACGGAAATCCTCATAACAAAGGTGCAGTTGTAAATAATCTTGATGTTATGATTTTGGGGGCAACTGAGATAGATGTAGATTTCAATGTTAATGTTACAACAGGCTCTAGCGGTATGATTATGGGAGGTTCAGGAGGACATAGTGATACAGCTGCTGGAGCAAAGCTAGCTATTGTGGTTACACAGCTTATAAAAGGAAGACTTCCTATAGTTGTTGACCGTGTCACTACTGTTACAACTCCAGGTGAGACTATAGATGTGTTAGTCACAGAAAGAGGAATCGCTGTAAATCCTTTAAGAAAAGATCTAATGGAAAAACTGGGAAAAACTAATCTACCAATTATGTCAATAGAAACATTAAAGGAAATAGCTGAGAATATGACTGGTGTGCCAGAAAAGATAGAGCTAGTTGACGAAGTAGTAGCTGTTGTTGAATATCGAGATGGTACTGTCATAGATGTTGTAAGAAAGATAAGGGATTGATTTTATGTATGATATACAGATTGAAAATGCTGATCTTAGTACTGATGATAGATTAAAAGTTGAGAGTTTCCTTTCAACTTTTAATCTGCTTTTAGATAAAGATGTAAAACATACTATTGTAGCAAAATTAGGAAATGAAATCATAGGAACCTGCTCTCAAGCAGGGAAGGTATTAAAATGCTTTGCAGTAAAAAAAGAGTTTCGAGAGCAGGGCTTGGCTTCTAAGCTTATTACCCATATTACTAATGATCTTTTTGACAGGGGAATTTACGAAACCTTTATATTTACTGAACCTAAAAATGTTTCCTTATTTACAGGACTTAATTATCGTGAAGTACAAAGAGTAGAGGAAGTTGTTTTATTAGAGAGCGGAATGTCTAATATTAAAAAATATGTAGAAAAGATGTTCAAAAATAGTGGCTTAGGTAAAAGAAAAAAAGCAGCTCTTGTGATGAATTGCAATCCTTTTACTTTAGGACATAGATATTTAATTGAAAAAGCATCCAGGGAGAATGATGAAGTAATTGTTTTTATTGTTGAAGAGGAACGTTCTCTTTTTCCCTTTGAAGTTAGAAAAAATTTAGTTAAGATAGGAACAGAGGATTTAATAAATGTTCATGTTTTGTCAGGTGGGAATTATATTATTTCTACAGCTACATTTCCATCATATTTCTTAAGACAAGAGGACATAAGAATGAATGCTTATGCTAAATTAGACGCAGAAATATTTAGTCAATATATTGGACCAGTTTTTAATATAGAAAAAAGGTATTTAGGAACAGAACCTTACTGTAGCATTACAAATATGTATAATAAAGCATTATTCAACATATTACCAAAACATGGTATGGAGGTAATAGAAACAAGTAGATTAAATGCAGAAAATAAACCAATTAGCGCTTCAGAAGTAAGAAAACTCATTAAAACAGAAAACTATGATATAATAAAAAAATTAGTCCCTAAAGTAACCTATGAATTCTTAATGTCTGCTGAAGCTAATTCTATTATAGAAAAAATAAAAAGAGGTCCTTATTGATGAATAATATTTTACGAGACAGAGAGAAAAGATATGATGATGTACTATCTATAATAAATAAATATGGGTTGCCTGTGATTTGTGGAAAGATAAATTATCCTGGTAATGATAAAAACACATTGGAAGCCCAAAGAGCGTTTCAAATTCTACAGGTATTATTAACTGAAAGGTTTGCTGAAAATAGCATACACACACAAATACTAGCTGGTGATGATGGAAGTAGTATATTAATAGTAACTAGCATAGACCCAATGGAGGCTAAAAAAATATCAGTATCTATAGAAACAAATCATCCAATAGGAAGAATATTTGATATAGATGTTTATGTAATAGAAGGAAATTCTATAGGAAGAGAAAAGCTAAATATAGAAACTAGAAAATGTATTATCTGCAATGAGGATGCTAGAATATGTATGAGAACAGGGAAGCACAGCCTTCAGGAAGTTATAGATAGTGTGAATAAATTAATCCATGATTATGTGTGCAACAATAGTTCAGCGATGGTTTAACGATTGTTTAACAATTGTTCAACTACTGTTTTACTATTGTTATAAAAATGAGATTTTTCAGCTTTGCCTCAGAATTAAACAAAGTATTAAGATTATTTTTAAAGAGCTTTTGTGATTTTATGGAACTTATGGGGGGAATAAATTGAATATAAATTGTAGCTTTTGTGAGTATATCAGTCAAATAGCTATTAAATCCATGTTACTTGAAGTCTCTGCTACACCTAAGCCTGGTCTTGTAGATCGAAATAACCCAGGCGCCCACAAGGATATGGATTTTAATACATTTATTGAAAGTAGTGTATCTCAAGTATATACTTTTTACAATTGTGCATCAGAAGGGTTAAAATTTGAAGGAAAAGACAATAAGGAATTATTAAAAGTTATTCGTCCCATAGGTATTCAGGGAGAAAATAAAATGTTTAATGCAACTAAAGGTGTCAATACACATAAAGGATTAATCTTTTCATTTGGGATTATTGCAGCGGCTGCGGGGTTGCAGTATAAAAAAACAAATAAATTAAAGATGGATACAGATGGTATTTGCAATTTTGTGAAGGAGATAGCAGAAGGCATTGTCAGCAGGGAGTTAGAACATTTAAATAATCAAGAGGCTTTAACTTATGGTGAAGGATTGTTTAAAAAATATGGCATTAAAGGAATCAGGGGAGAAGTAGAGCTAGGTTTTCCAACTGTAAGGTGTTACTCTTTGCCCATATTTCGCGAACTTATGAAAGGGGCTGGCAATATTAATGACAATTTAGTACATGTTTTATTACACCTTATGACTATTACAGAAGACGTTAATATATTAGGAAGACATGGTATTGACGAACTAGAATACGTTAAATCAACAGCAAAAGAAATATTATCACTAGGTGGTATGTTTACAGAGAAAGGTAGACAAAAGATTCATGAAATAGATATAGAATTTATTCATAGAAATATTAGTCCTGGAGGCTCTGCAGATCTTTTAGCTGTAACACTGATGCTTTATTTTTTAGAAAATCCTTCTTAATGTTCTATTATAGAATTTAGAGTAATTATTGAAATGAGCTGCAAGAGTAAGCCGTATGCTAAATCATAATCGATTAAATAAGAAATTAGTTATTTATAGCAAAGAAGGGCATAATAATTAATAATAAAAAGGGAGAAGTGAATAGAATGGATTTAGTATGTCCTCTTTGTAACGGAATTAAAGATACTGTTATTAGATGTTCAATATGCTCTGCTAAAATGAAGGATAATGGTCCTATAGTGAATTTCTTAGATGATTATAGTCCTTATTTATCTAATGATATTACCCAGCTTGTAGATGGAGCACCACAAGACCAATGCGTTCATCTTTTTAGCTGTGAAAAATGCAAGTATGATAAACGAGTAAAAATAAATAGAGTAAGGATTTAGTTTCCTTACTCTATTTTTATAAAATGTTTTTTTCTGTTTTTATAGGTAGTAATATATTTAAAGTCAAGTTCTCTTAACAGTTCAACTGCATCATCATAATCGAACCCAATATTATCAGGGCTATGGGCATCAGAGCCAATAGTAACAATTTCTCCTCCTAGCTCTTTATAAAGGCTCAATAATTCTACAGTAGGATGAAAAGAATTTATTCCATAGCGTATACCAGAAGTATTTATTTCTATTCCTTTATCCTTTTCAATTATCTTTTTTAAGACTTTTTCGATTAGCTCTTTATATTCTTCAAGCTTAACAGTATTGTTATCCATATATTTTACATATCTATCTATCAAGTTTATATGCCCAACTATATCGAAGTTACTGAAGTTATCAAGTACTTCTAACATTTCATCATAGTAAAGAAAATAAGTGTCTATTAAATCTCTGTCTGCAAATAGTTCACCATGATGCATTTCTTTTCCCATAACAGTGTGGATTGACATAATAATAAAATCAAAGTTTTCCAGATTAATTTTTTCATTAATGTTTTTTACAAGATGTGGCTGCATTCCAAGTTCTATCCCACTTAAAACTTCTATTTGTCCTTTATAATTACTCTTGATTTTCTTTAATTCTTTAAAATAATCCTCAGTATCAAAAACAAAATCTAATTCGTCATTACCATAATCATAATCAACATGATCTGTAAAAGAAAGAATCTTTATATTTTTTTCTAAAGCACCTTTTACCATATCTTCCATAGAGTATTTACAATCACCAGAAAAGCTACTATGGACATGATAGTCGTACATTCATAACCACTCCTAAATTTTATATTAAAATCATGGTATCTATTCTACTAAATATTTGATAAAAAGTAAATAAACTAAAAGTTAAGATATAGTAAAATTATACTTTAAAAGCTTTCTTTTGCTTTAAAATCTTCCTTATACTGCAGCCTATAGAGTTCATAGTACATTCCACCTTTGTTTAATAATTCTTGGTGAGAGCCTATTTCTCTTATTTGTCCTTTGTGGAGGACAATTATCTTATCAGAACGTTGTATAGTTGATAATCTATGGGCTATAGCTATAGATGTTCTTCCTTTAACGATTTTATTTAGGGCATCCTGTATTAAAATTTCTGTTTCTGTATCTATATTTGATGTGGCCTCATCTAATACTAATATATCAGGCTTAAATGCCAATGCTCTTGCAAATGCAAGGAGCTGTCTTTGACCAGCCGAAAGAGTAGAACCTCTTTCCATAACAGGCTCTTCATATTTTTTAGGAAGTTTTTCAATAAAAGTATCCGCATTAACATATTTAGAGACCTCTTTGATTCCTTCATCAGTTATATTAGTATTATTTAATCTAATATTATCTTTAATAGTGCCTGTAAATAGGAAAACATCTTGGAGAACTATTCCAATCCTTTTCCTTAACTGGTATTTATCCATATCTCTTATATTTATTCCATCAATTAATATTTGGCCTTTTTGTATATCATAAAATCTATTTATTAAGCTTATAATTGAAGTTTTACCTGCGCCTGTAGCACCTACAAAGGCTACAGTCTCTCCTGGATTAATAGTGAAGCTTACGTCTTTAAGCACCCAGTTATCTTTTTCATATGCAAACCAGACATTTTTAAATTCTATTTTGCCTTTAATAGTCTTTAGTGGAGCAGCTAAATCTGGATTTTTAATGTCTTCTTCTGTGTCTAATATCATAAATATTCTTTCGGATGAAGCCATGGCAGACTGCAGAATATTATATTTTTCTGTTAAATCAAGTATTGGCTCGAAAAACATCTGAAGGTAGTTAATAAATGCATACAATACTCCAAATTCGATAGCACCATTGATTACATTATTTCCACCTAGCCATATTATTAAAGTTATTCCTAAGGAGCGAATTACTTCAATGATAGGCCTAAAAATTGCATACAACTGAATTTCTTTTTTAGTTGCATTTAGATAGTCTTCATTTATTTCATCAAATTCTTTAAATTTTTTATTTTCTTTACTAAATATATGGACTGTTTTCATACCGGTTATATTTTCGTTTAATGAGGAGTTTATACGAGCAAGTCTAACTCTTACTGCCCTATATACTTTTCTTATATTTATTCTAAATATAATCGAAGCAATTATGATGAAAGGCAATACAGTAAAAGAAAATAAAGCTAGCCGAGCATCCATATTGAACATTGTAATTATAATACCTGTCAAAAGAAACAAATCTTTAAATAGAGTTACTAATACACTGGAATACATTTCATTTAATGCTTCTGTATCATTTGTAACTCTAGTAACTAGCCTACCAACAGGATTTTTATCAAAATAAGAGAGAGACATTTTCTGCAAGTGAGAAAAGATTTCTTGTCTAATATTGAATATTATTTTTTGGCTAGTATAATTTAATATAAATACTTGAGCATAATTAAATACAAAGCTTAAGACAATTACTGCTAGAAAAATTATTCCTATAGTTTTAAGGTTTCTTATATCATTTTCTCTAAAAAGTTTATAATCATCATTTGAAAGTAAACTTGCTGTAAATCTGTTATTGCCTAATTTCAGAATGTAACTATCACCTTGTTTGTCTATAGCAAGATTATTATTATCTTTTTCAATAACTCCATCTACAAGATAATGAGAGCCATTAACTTTGACTATTGTCTTCTTCTCTACATTCTTAAGTGCTATTTTTTCAGAGCTTGATAAATCGTCTTCTCTGACATATATATTGTCCTTATACAATATACCTTTTGTTTCAGAATCCTTGTTAAGTACATACATTGGATTCAGATATCCTCTAATACTGTCATCTATTGCATACTTTAGTATGTATGGACGTGCTAAATCACCAGCAGTTACAGCCATAAGGAGGATTATACATATAAAGATATACATCCAGTATGGCTTTGTGTATGAAAGAAGCCTTTTCATCAACTTAGAATCATAGGCTTTACCTAAAGTTTCTTCTTCATGAAAATTATTCATTGGTCAATCCTCCTACTATAGATTTTGAATTCTTTCTTCTAAGAGCTGTTTTTCGTAAATATTCTTATAAATACCATTTTGTTCTGACAACTCATCATGAGTACCCCTTTGAGCAATTTCTCCATTATCTAAAACAATTATTTCATCTGCATTTTTTATTGTAGATATTCTATGAGAGATGATTATTGTTGTGCGAGATTTCATAATTTCTTTTAGATTATCTAAAATCTTTTCCTCAGTCTGGGTATCTACTGCGGATAAGCTGTCATCCAATATTAATATACCTGGGTTTTTAATTATTGCCCGAGCAATAGATGTCCTTTGTTTTTGACCTCCTGACAGTGTGACTCCTCTTTCTCCAAGTATGGTGTCAAATTTTTCGGGAAACTCTATAACATTAGTATAAAGCTCTGAAAGTTTTGCAGCTTTAAATACCTTTTCTTCTTCAACTTCTTCATCAAATGCAAACCCAATATTTTCTTTTATAGTTGTTGAGAAAAGAAAACTCTCCTGTGGAACATAGCCTATATTTTCTCTTAGGGATTTGAGGGTAATGTCTTTAACATTAACTCCATCTATCAATATATTTCCTTCTCTTATGTCGAAGAGTCTGATTAATAAGTTTACTAATGTAGTTTTACCGCTTCCTGTTCTACCAATAATGGCTAATGTATTTCCTTTTTTGACTTTAATATTTATATTTTTTAATGCATAGTTTCTAGTTCCAGGATATTTAAAGGATACGTTTTTGTATTCTATATCACCTTTTATTTCTGGAAGGATTAAAGGATTTTCCTTATCAACAATTTCAGGTTTTTCATTAAATATTGCATTTAATCTTTCCATTGAAGCAATTCCTCTTTGAAACATATTTATAACCCAACCAATAGCCATTATAGGCCATACGAGAAGACCTAGATAGCTATTAAATGCAATAAAAGCTCCTAATGAAATCTCATTATTTATGACTAATAATCCACCATACCATATTATTATCAAAAAGCTAATAGCAGATATAAATTGAATTAATGGTGAAAACATTCCCCAAACCTTAATTAAGTTCATATTCATTTTAAAATTATATTTATTTGAATCAGTGAATTTGTCTATTTCATTTTCTTCTTGAACAAAGGATTTTATTACTCTAACACCTGCAAAGTTTTCTTGAACCTTGTCAGTTAGCTTAGAAAACGCATCTTGAACATCCTTAAATCGTCCATGTATCATTTTACCAAACTTCATAACTAAGAAAGCTAAAAAAGGTAATGGTAATAGAGATATAAGTGTTAGTTTCAAATTTGCAGTTTTTATCATTGCATATATAGCTGATAATGTTATAAAGCAAGCATCTGTTATCATTACAATACCAGGGCCTAGAGCCATTCTCACTGCGTTGATATCGTTTGTAGCGTGAGCCATTAAATCTCCTGTTTTATGGTTGTTAAAATAATTTGTTGATAGTGTTTGAAGATGACGGAACAGTTTGTTTCTTATATAATACTCTAATTGCCTTGAAGTTCTATTGATGTATATTCTCCAGAAATATCTTCCCACACCTATGATAAGTCCTGTAATAATTATATATGCTGAATATTTTGCAAGTCTTTGACGAGTTAATAAACCGGCCTCAAGTGAATCTGTAATTATTCTAAAAATCTGAGGTACTAACAGCTGAACTAAGTCAACTATTATAAGCCACATGACACCTAGTACATACTTCCATCTGTACTTGATAAAAAACTCTTTTAATGTTTTGAAATTATGCATACTATGCCTCCTTGAGAGTATTTCCCATTTACAATTAGTCTTGTGATTACCAAACATATATTTATTTCGACACTCAAAATATTATACCTTCTTAGATTTCAAATTTTATATGCCTAGTTTATATCTTTTAAACAGGAATATTTTTTGATATATGTTAAAAACTAAAGTTGAAAATAGTTGTCTATATATATTTAGCAATTTGATTTCAGGAGGTGAAATAATATGCAAATGAATAATATGGATATATTAAAAAAGAAACTCCTTGATGCTCAAGAAATGGTAAGAGATTATGAAATGTTTTCAAAACAAACTAACGATGATGAAATTAAAAATACATTTAAGAAATTCGCAGAAGAATCTGGACATCAAGCAAGTAAACTGCAAGCTATTATAGACAAATATGAAGGATTAAAATAATACAAAAAGGACTTTCGAAAGTCCTTTTTTCGTGCTATAAATAACTATTTAAATAAAGGAAAAAATCCGTATGCATAGAATATACTTAATGGAGGAGGGAAATAAATTATTATGAAAAGACCATTAATTATTGCACACAGAGGTGCATCTGCATATGCGCCTGAAAATACTATGGCTTCTTTTTTGAAAGCAATAGACATGAAATCAGATGGAATTGAGTTAGATGTACACATGACTAAAGACAAAGCATTAGTTGTATGTCATGATGAGAGAGTAGATAGGACTACAAATGGGAAAGGATTTATTAAGGATTTTTCTCTGAATGAAATAAAAAGTCTAGATGCAGGAAGTTGGTTTGGGAGCGAATTTAAGGGAGAAAGAATACTTGAGTTAGAAGAAGTAATAAATCTTATAAAGGATAGCAACATGATGTTAAACATTGAATTAAAAAATGCTCCAATATTATACGAGGGAATAGAAGAAAAAGTAATTGATATAATTTCTAGTTATAAAATGGAGGATAGAGTCATTATATCTTCTTTTAATCATTATAGTTTAATACAGGTTAAAAGAATTAATCCTAGAATTAAGACTGGCGCATTATATATGGCTGGATTAGTTGAACCATGGGTTTATGCTAAAAGTATTAAAGCTGATGCCCTACATCCACTTTTCTATAACTTACTGGTACCTGAATTTGTAAAAGGATGTTTTGAAAATGGGATTATGCTAAATCCATTTACTGTTGATGATGAAAGATATATTGCTGCTATAATCAATCTCAAAGTAAATGGTATCATAACAAACTATCCTGATAGAGCAATAAAAATACGAGATAATTTAGGAGGAGTTTAAATGAAACTTAATTATAAGAAGACATTTATATTAGGTCTTGGTTTTTTTGTAATAAGTTTAGTGTGGTCACTTTATAATTTTTATGTCCCATTATTTTTAAGAGATTTTATTGATAGCCAGTTTTGGATAAATGCTATAATGACATTTGATAATATTTTGGCTGTAAGCTTGATTCCTATTATTGGAGCCATGAGTGACAACACCAGAACCAGATTTGGCAGGAGGATGCCTTATTTGCTTATTGGGATACCCATATCTGCGATTCTTTTTAGTATTTTACCTTTTTACACAAGTTTTCTAAGTATTGTTATCATTTTGTTTTTCTTAAATCTATCAATGTCTATATATAGAGCTCCTACAATAGCTTTAATGCCTGACATTACTCCAGCACCACTTAGAAGTAAAGCTAACGGTGTTATTAATTTTATGGGCGGATTAGCATCTGTACTTGTCTTATTCGTAGGAGCATTTGTATACGAATATAATAAATATTTACTGTTTATAGCTACTTCCGTGCTGATGATATTGTCCTTGTTTCTTCTTCATAAAACTATAAAGGAACCTGATAAAGGAGTGGTTAGTAAAGAAGACAAGATAAATGTACTTCAAGCTATAAATGATATAATAACTAGTAAAGATAAAACTACTCTTTATATTTTGTTTGCAATTTTCTTTTGGTTTGTAGCATATCAAGGAGTTGAGGCTACATTTAGCAATTATAGTGTATATTTTTTGGGAACAACAGAAAAAACGGGCTCAATTATTATGAGCAGCTTTGCAGGTATATTTTTAGCATTTGCTATCCCCAGTGGGTTTATTGCTTCTAGAATAGGTAAAAAGAGAACTATTTTAATGGGTATAACAGGATTAATTATTGTATTTCTAATTCTATCCACTATTAGGCCAACTACTACATTTTTATCCTTGCCTTTTAATGTTATAATGATGATACTAATGGGAATAGGTGGATTCTTCTGGTCTTTAATAAATATTAATTCTTATCCAATGGTGGTTGAGTGTACCACAGAAGACAAGATAGGTACTTACACAGGACTTTATTATTTCTTTTCATCTTTAGCAGCAATACTTGGACCTTTAGCATTTGGCTTTTTTGTTGACATTATTGGATTTGGTTTTATGTTTATAATGTCTTCTCTTTCCTTTGCTTTAGCTTTTATGTTCATATTTTTTACTAA
The DNA here is from genome assembly GCF_040308045.1 of Proteiniborus sp. Taxonomy (NCBI): domain Bacteria; kingdom Bacillati; phylum Bacillota; class Clostridia; order Eubacteriales; genus Proteiniborus; species Proteiniborus sp. The sequence goes on along the minus strand of NZ_JAWRHZ010000030.1, from coordinate 55,923 downwards.
ACCAAAGGCTGATGTAAACGCAAAAAAAGAAAATATTAATTAGGATTAATATTGTTTAGTTTTCTTAATGTTTGTCTCTAAATATTTTTGTTTCTACTAACCAAATTATACAAATAAGGTTTGTAATTTATTAGAATGGAAATTATATGAATAGTGTATTATCATAATAGTATATAATAGCAATATATAAGAAAGGTGAACCTTATGAAAAAAGTGAAAATAATATATAATCCCTCTTCAGGCAGACAAATAATCCAGAGAAGAATAGACTCAATATGTAAAATACTTTTGGATAATGGATATATTGTGGGGAAAGTTGCAACACAGAAAAAAGACGATGCAATGTACGAAACCATAAAATGCTGTCAAGAAGATTGGGATATTATCGTGGCATGTGGTGGAGATGGTACTGTTAATGAAGTTGCAACAGGAATTATAATAGGAAGGAAGAAAATCCCAGTTGCTATTTTAGCAGCGGGAACTGTTAATGATTTTGCTAATTATATGGGATTGCCTAGAGATTCAAAAGAATTTTGTGATATGATAATGAACGAAAATACAATAGATGTAGACTTAGGTAAATGGGGAGATAAGTATTTTGTCAATGTAGCTGCAGGAGGATTTTTGACTAATGTAGCCCATCAAGTACCTTCCGAAAGTAAAAATGTTTTAGGGAGAATGGCTTACTATATTGAAGGACTAAGGGAAATACCAAAACAAATGTTTAATGGGATAAATGTTAAGATAACCAGCGAAGAGTATTCATCAGAGGAAGAAATATTCTTGTTTTTAGTATCAAACAGTTCTTCTATTGGTGGATTTAAAATGCTTGCGCCTAAGGCACAAGTAGAGGACGGATTGTTAGATTGTATAATAATTAGAAAATCAGAAATACAAGATGTTCTATCAATTTTTATAAATGTATTAACAGGTGAACATGTAAATCATCCTAATGTTAAATATTTTAAGACAAAAAAAATAACAATTGAATCTGAAGATACTGTACCAGTAGATATTGATGGGGAATACGGTGGAACGCTTCCTGCAACCTTTCAAGTAGTACATAGGAGCTTCAGAATATTTAATTAAAAGAAAAAATAGAAGGGGCCATTGGCTTCTTCTATTTTTCGTTAGTTACTTTATCTTTCAAAGTATTGTTTTCAATGCATTCCATTTTGCATTTACCATCAAATATAGCATTTTCATCTATAATTAGAGTTTTTACTTCTACGTCTCCAAATAGTTTTGAAGTATTTCCTAGTCTAAGATGTTCTTTACACTTAATATTGCCATAAACTGTTCCAGAGATAAAAATACTATTTCCTTCTATATTCCCAGTTATTTTACTATCTATCCCTATTGTAATATCTCCCTCAACTATTATATCTCCGTCTAAATGTCCATCAATTCTTATAGCGCCTTTGGCTTCAATTTTCCCACTTAACTTAGTATTTTTGCCAATTAAGGTATCTATTTTCCCGATACTTTCCTCATTTTTTTTAAACATTTTATCCCCCCAATAATACTAATCCATGTTATTTATTACCTTCATAGGGTCTATTGGATTTCCATTTAATCTAATTTCAAAATGAAGGTGTGGGCCTGTACTTCTACCTGAATTTCCCATTTCACTAACAACCTGACCTTTTTCTACTTTATCACCTATTTTTACTAAAAGCTTTCTATTATGTCCATAAACCGATTGATATCCATAGCCATGACTTATTATTATATATCTTCCATAGCCACTATTATAACCAGCAAAAGTTACAACACCACTTCCTGCAGCTTTTATCTTAGTTCCAGAACTATTTGCTATGTCTATTCCGTTATGAAACTCTCTTCCTCTGCCAAAAGGATTTTTTCTATATCCAAACCCAGATGTAGTTCTTCCAGTGGTAGGCATTAGATTAGGTTTTGCATCAAGATACCTAAGCTTTTCTTCAACATCATTAATAAGAGAATTCAATTCTTCGGAGCTTTTATCTAAAAGTAAAGATAACCCTTTTATTTGCGTTTCAAAATCATTTTCAATATAACTTGCAGGATTATTTCTTCTAAGGCTTGGACCACCTCTAGATGGAAGACTATCAGAAATTTGCATTTCTTCTTTCATTGAGCTTTCACGAGTTTCCTCGAGACCTACTAAATTTCTTACAGTTTCTTGCAACAAATCTATAGATTCAAGCTTCTCTTGAACCTCAGCTGACATTAGTCTTAGGTTATCTATTTCATTCTTTTGTTGCTGTGTTAGCTCCTCTAAGTTGTTTAATTTATGTGTTTTTTCGCTATAGTTTTGTTTCAAGACATTGTATGAATTGTATAGATTAAAGGTCAGATATCCAGAGATTAGAAAAATCATAGCAATTAAACCTAAGGAAAGTTTAGGAATCCAAGTCGCTATATTTATTTGGGTTACTTCCTTGGAATGGGGAATTATAATTAATGAGAGGGTTTTTTTCTTTTTATTTTTGATATGTACAGTTTTCACTTTCGTCCCCCTTCACAAAATAAATACACAAGTATTATATCATTAAATAATATATTCTAGTAAAATTTTCTAAATCCTTTTTTAAATTAATAAAAATAATTATATTATTTTTATTGCTTTTTTACTAAATTAGCAAATACATAATATTGAAAGATTGACTATAGACTCAGTATAAGATAATATATTTAGTGAGACGAAATATATTCGGGAGGTGATTTAATGGTTCACAATGAAGTTGAGAACAATGTCGCTTTAATAGAAAAGTATTTAAGAAAAGTTGACTGGATTATTAGAAAAAAAGGTAGAGAAATATTAAATGATATTAATATTACTGATCCTCAATTTATAGCTCTTCAACATATAGTAAATAATGAACAGCTTACTATAGGGGAACTGAGTCAGAAAATGTTTTTAGCCTGTAGTACTATAACTGATTTAATAGATAGAATGGAAAAAAGCGAACTTGTTGTAAGAGAAAAAGATGAGCAAGACAAAAGAATTGTTAGATTAAAAGCCCAACCTAAGGGCCGTGACATAGTTAAACAAGTATTAGAGAAGAGAAGAGAATACTTATCAGATAAGCTAGCGGGAGTAAGTGATAATGACAAGGACATGTTACTTAAGAATCTTAAATACTTACATGAGGCAATGACTACTGAGAATACTAAGGGGGACTGATAATATTGTCAGAGGATGTAGTAAAAGTGAATAATAATCAATTGCCTGAATCAAAATTGGAAAGCTCAACATTAAAATTAGCTTTACCTGCCATTGGAGAAATGTTAATGCAAACACTCTTGGGCTTTGCAGATATGTCTATGGTTGGAAGCTTAGGAGCTGCTGCAATAGCAGCAGTTGGATTAAGTGATATGCCTATGATGACAGCCATGTCATTTTTCGCTGCTATAAGTGTTGGTACTACTGCTCTAGTAGCTAGAGCCATCGGAGCTCAAAAACAAGACGAAGCTAATAATATAGCTAAACAATCCCTAATACTAAGTATAATAATGTCTGCTATATTTGTAGTTCTTGGTTTATCCCTTGCGGTTCCAATTGTAAAATTAATGGGAGCCGAGCCAGATGTAGTGCCTGTGTCTGCATCTTATTTTAGGATAAATGCTTGGGGATTTCCATTTATGATAGTAACCATGGTTATGAATGGTGTACTAAGGGGAGGAGGAGACACCAAAACCCCTATGTATATAAATGGGATATCGAATATAGTAAATATAGTAGGTAACTTTTTTTTGATTTACCAGAGTAGGACTGTTGATATAAATATTCCTTTTATAGACAAAAATATATCATTATTTTTACCTGGAGCAGGATGGGGAGTTGACGGAGCAGGTATTGCTACAACTTTTTCAAGGTTTGTTGGATTTCTAATAATAATAGTTATACTTGTGAAGGGAAGTAAGTTTTTAAGAATTAATTTTAGAGAAAAACTGAGTTTAGATACCCATATTATAAAAAGAATTTTCAATATAGGTATTCCAGCAGCAGTGGAACAGTTCCTAATGAGATTTGGACAGCTTTTATTTAGTAGAATAGTATCATCTTTGGGTACTATAACTTTTGCGGCTCATAGGATAACAATGACTGCTGAGTCACTATCTTTTAATGCTGGCTTTGGTTTTGCTCTAGCTGCTACTACTTTAGTAGGCCAATATTTAGGAGCAGAAAAACCTAAATTAGCAGAAAAAAGTGGTTTTATAGCTGTAAAGATGGGTGCGATTTTGATGGCTTTTGTAGGAGTCTTCTTTTTTATTTGGCCAGATTACTTTCTTATGATTTTTACTCGCGACAAAGAAATACTTAGTATGGCTAGAGTATGTTTAAGGGTAGTAGCAATATCTCAACCATTCTTAGCAGCAGTTATGGGTTTTTCAGGAGCACTTAGAGGTGCTGGAGATACTAGGAGAGTTCTGATAATTACTCTTACAGGAATTTGGGGTATTAGATTATTATTTACTTACATTTTTGTAATGATTTTTAATTGGGGCTTACTAGGAGCTTGGGTGGCTATGAGTATAGATCTAATAGCTAGAGGAATACTATATTTTTTTATTTTTAAGGCCGGAAAATGGAAATATGTCAGTGTTTAAGGAAAATTATATTTAGATGGAGTGAATACTCCATCTAAAATTAAGTAATCAATTAATGAAAAAAAGCAGATTGTTTATTAAATAAAATTCATATTTATGATATAATATATGTTAGTATATTTATAATTCAGGGTTGTATTGGTGGGGAATTAATTTCGGTGATCACGGGGGAAAGAAAATGCAATTAATTAATAACAGATACCGAATAAATAATATATATAAGGTATATGATGACAGTACCATATACAAAGTATATGATCTATGGAATGACAATGATGAATTATTACTAAAGCTATTCATTAATGATAATAAAAATTCTTCGTTTTTCAAAGAATTTACGGATACTTTTATTGAATTAAGTAGCTTAGATCATAAAGGTATTATTCCAAACTATAGTTTTGATATTGTAAGTTCTATTGACAATAAGTCTGTAAAAGCTAGGCAATTTTTCTATACAATTGATTTTGTAAAAGGGACTAGACTAAGCAGCTGTATAGGGAAGTTAAGCATAGATCAAATTCTATTAGTTGTTTATCAACTTTTAGAAGTAATATCATATATTGCTTTTAGAGGTTACACATATAAATATATTAATCCAGACAATATTTTTATTGTAGAAGATGAAGGGCATCTTCAAACTAGGTTAGTTGACTTTGCAACCATAAATGAAAGAATAATTAAAAATCTTTACAATGATACATATAATATTTTTATCGCCCCAGAAGTAAGAATGAAGCATAAAAATATTAATATTAATTCAGATATTTATTCAATAGGCATGATTATTATATCTTTGTTATCTGGGAAAGTACCTCAAACATATGAAAAAAATTTTAAGGTATTAAATACATTAGAAATTAATAATCATCAAAAATACAGTATTATCGCATTAATTGAAAAGTTAGTTCAAAAAGATTCGGACGCAAGGGTTAAAAGGGTTAGTGAAATAGCAGAGGAATTAAACAACATCTTTGATAAAAACTATAAGCTCAATTTGACAGAGGAAAGAAATAAACTTATTTTCAAAAACAGAATTATTGGACGTGAAAAAGAAATTAATAGTATTTTAGATATAGATAAAAAATTTGATAATAACCTTATAGATAGACATTTTATATCATTTACTGGTGAAGAAGGTATAGGTAAAACAAGATTGTTAGAAGAATTAGTTTATAGACTAAGGATGAAGGGAAAAAATGTTTATCATACGTCTATCTCAGAATCAAATACAAAAGAGTTAGGTGCAATAATAAAAATCCTAAAGAGCATGATTAAGGATTGCGATAGCAAACTCATTGATACATATGGTTGTGAACTGGTTAAGATTATACCAGAAATATCGGAATCTAAAAATATAAAGCCTTCATCAATGCTAAGTGGAACTAGAGAAAGACTCAGACTATATGATAGAATAACTAAATTTATTATTGAAAATATTAAGAATCATCCAACTTATTTAATAATAGATGATCTTCATAATAGCGATATTGAGACAATAAACTTAATTAATTATTTAATAAATAGCAATGGACAAGCCCCTTTAGTACTAATTGTTTCATATAACAAGGATTTATTAAAGAAGAAAAAAGCTTTAAGTGATACAGTAAATAGTTGGATAAGCCTAGATAGAATTAATGAACACAGGCTTTTAAGATTAAATATTCAAGAAACGTCAGAATTAATTAAGAACATTTTAGGAATAGGGTATAAACCGATTAACTTTTCTACTAGAGTAATGAACGATACAATAGGCAATCCAGGACATATAGAAGAGGCTATTAAGAATTTAGTTGCTACAGGTGAGCTTTTTATAAATGAGAATGGAAATTGGGATGTACCAACAAATAATTATACTAGTCTATACATCCCATCAAATATTGGAGATGCTATAAGAAGACAGATCAAACTTCTTGATAAAGAACTTCTTGATATAGCTAAATATATATCTATATTCAATACTTCTGTTTCTAAAAATATTATCAAAAAGATTGTAGAAGGCTGTGAAATAGATACAGATACCATAATAGATAAGCTGGTTTCCATGAAAATCCTTGATGAAAGAGTTGAGGATTGGGGTTATACTTATGATTTTTATAACAGGCATATAAAGATGTTTATATATAGCGAAATTCCAGACTACGAAAAACATGAATTACATAGAAGAGCTGCTGAAGTTTTAGAAAGCATTTACCAACAGCAGGATAGAGGAAATATTGACGAACTTATTTATCATTACAACATGTCTATGCAGACTAAAAAGGCTATTGAAAAAATAATATTGAATGCTAGAAAAATGAGAGGTTTAGCTGGAAACATCCAGTGCATACATCTTTGGGAAAATGCCTACGAGCTTATTCAGGATAGAGAAGATATAGACAAGCTTGAAATACTGTCTAATCTAGGCAATCTTTATTTACTTCAGGGTATGACTGCTAAATCGATCAATAGTTACGAAGAAGGATTAAAAATTGCTAAAAAACTTGACGAAGATAGATATGTAGCAATATGTAACAATGGATTATCATCTGCATTCTTTAGAAAATTTGATATAGATTTGTCAAAAAAATATGCAGATGAGGCAAAAGCTATTGCGGAGAAGAATGGTTATACTGAAGAATTATTAGAATCAGTGAAATTGATTAATAGGATTGAGTTGTCAAAGGGTGAATATAGTAAAGTATCTGATAACATAAATAAATACTTAGATGTATCTATTAAGCAAGGCTTTGATTTGTATTCTGGGCATTTTTATAACCATATGGGAATAATCAAGGTATTCGCTGATCAAATTGACTTAGCTAGAGAATACTTTGTAACAAGTTTTGAATATTTTCATAAATCTGGAGATTATGTAGAATCTACTAGAGCACTTAACAATATTGGATTTATATACTCTGATTATTTAGATGATATGGAACTTGCTATGAATTATTATGAGGAAGGCCTTGAAATTTCGAGAAAATATCAATCACTAGAAAATGAATCAAACTTTCTTAATAATATTGGAGAGTTATATATAAGATATAACAATTATGAAAAAGCTTTAGACTATATTAGTAAAATGGAGAATATAGCTAGGGATATTGAAGATGAAAGCTCGCTGTTTCTTTGTCAGGTAAACCTTGGACTTATTTATTTATTTACTGGTAAATTCGATAAGTGTTACACTTACTATGAAAGTGTAAGGAAAACATTCGAAGAAGGTTCTGTAGAAGAACAGCATATTTCAAGGTATTACTTTTTCTTAAGTAATTTTTATTTTACTTTTGGTGCAAACAACAAAACTCTTAAGTACATAAATAGGATAAATAAGAGTAATAGCCAGATTTTTAATATACTTAAATTAGATTCTGGACTTAAAGATTTGCTTTTAAAGTACTGGATGAAGAAAGAAGTAAAAGTTGAAGATATAGATAAAATAAGAAATCAATTCAAGGCTAGCAAATATTTTGGAGCAAGGAGAAATAGTCTATTAACATTGGCTCATACATCTCTTTTATTTGGAGATAGTAAACTCGCAAAAGACTTACTTTTAGAGGATGAAAAACTAAAGAATAATCTTACTACAGATTATTTAGATTTGTTTAGAGATATGGTAATAGGTAAACTAAAAAGAGATTATAGTATTTTATCTAAAGTTCTTGAAAGAGTAAGAAATACAGGTCACTATGAAATAGAGCTTTTCACTAATATCGAGCTTGGAGATATTTGTTTAGATAATAATCAGTATTATAAATCGGTAAATTACTATTTGACTGCGCTAGACTTGCTATATAGATTGGCAAAAAAAATACCTGATAGAAGCCTTCAGGTAACCTTTATTAATAAGAATAAAGCTTCAAATATAAAAGAAAAGCTTAATAAGATAGTTTCTACTGTTAAGGGAAATGAAACTATATGTTCTGAATCTATTGAATTTAATGAAAATATACAATTAAAGGATTATTTTAATATTAAAAGAATTGTTGATTTATTTAATGAAGATATTTTTAATTTTGAGTATGGGACAGGGCTAGAGTCTGGTAAAGAAGTTGCTAAGGGTTTTGAAGATTTGATTCTACAATTGAGCAATAATTATAGGCAAAATTTAGATACTATACTTGAATATGCTGTCAGTAAAACTTTTGCAAACAGAGGAATAATTTTTGCGCAAGACTTAGAATCCGACCAACTGATTACAGTAGCATCCACATCAGAGGACGAATCAATACCTGATAAAGCACTTATAATATCAGAAGTAAGGCAGCAAAACAAAGGAATACTAATCAATAAGTCCTCTAATTATGATGAGCAAGATGGACTATTAAATATTTCTGACAATATTAAAGCTATGATGTGTATGCCTATTTTAAAATTAAAATTAGTTGAAGATATTACAAGTATTCCTGATAGAAGAAAAAATAGCAAAATATCTAACCATGAAGATATTATTGGATATTTATATCTAGATACTGATAAATTGTTTAATAAGTTTGATAATAAAAGATTTAAGCTTATTGATGCTCTTTCTCATCTTATATCTATAAACATTGATAATTATATTCTTAAAATTGTTTCTTCTGTAGATAAAATGACAGGAGTATATACTCGTAAATATTTTGATAGCGCATTTAAAGATTTTATAGCAATGGCTAGAAGAGATGGAAAAGGATTCTCAGTTATTATGATTGATATAGACAAATTTAAGAATGTAAACGATACTTTTGGCCATAGAAAAGGAGATATGCTATTAGGGAAAATCAGCAACATTATTACTGAAAATGTAAGAAAAACTGATTTAGTTGGTAGATATGGAGGAGAAGAATTTATAATTATTTTACCTAATGCTACAAAAGAAGAGGGGGAAGCTGTAGCTGAGAAAATTAGAACTGTAATTGAAAAGTCTACTTTAATTAGCGAGGACTATCCTATTACAATTAGTTTAGGTATATCATCCTTCCCTGAACATGGACAAACAATTGATGAACTTATTGAAAAAGCAGATCAAGCTTTATACGTAGCTAAGGAGTCAGGAAGAAATATAAGTGTTGTTTGGAGTAATGATATAGGAGGGTTAAAAAGGAGATTAGATAAATTAGCAGGTATTATATCAGGAAACACTGTTAAGGACCAAAGAATTGGTTTAGTATTGGTTGAAATAATTGGACTAGTAAAGGAAAAAATGGCTAAAGAAGATAAGATATTTAGGATACTTGGAAGATTGGTTGAAATTCTAGAAGCTGAACAGGGAATTTTAATAACATTAGATGGAAATGGTAAAATTCATAAATCTTATGGTAGACTAAGGTTTTCTGATGCTTGGGCAAAAGATTTAGAATACAATGAAAACATAATATACAAAGCGATAAATGAGCAAAATGGCGAGTTTTTTATTGATTGGGAAGACATTAGAGAGATAGACACTATTTCAGGAAAACCAAATTGGAAATCTGTTATAGTTGTTCCACTTATTAATAATGGTGATGTTAAAGGAGTACTTCAAATAACTGTTCCAATTAAAGAAAAAGAGTTTGATTATAATAGTTATAATTTTGTAAACACTATTGGTGGGATAATAGCAGCTATGTTGTAATTATAGCTGCTATTACATATATATTTACATTCTATGATATAATAAAAAATATAATATTTTTTTAAGTTACTTTATAATTAATACAAAAACTAAATAGAGAAATTAAGAGGAGTGGGAACATGACTGCAACAATTAAAGATGTAGCTAAGATGGCTGGAGTGTCAATATCTACAGTTTCTAGAGTAATTAATAATTCTAAGCCTGTAAGCACAGAAATTAGGCAGAAAGTTTTAGACGTCATTAATGAATTAGGATATAAACCAAACGAGATTGCAAGAACACTAGTAACTAAAAAATCATTCTTAATTGGAGTAATAGTTACTGATTTAGGTGATTCTTATATTGCTCAACTAGTAAGAGGAATAGAAGAAGTTGGGAAAATGTATGATTATGATATTCTCCTTTGTAGCACTTATGGAGATAAAGCTACTGAGATTAAATTTATGCAGTTGCTAAGTAGAAAGCAAGTTGAAGGCATAATATTAGTTTCAGATTCATTAAATGATGAAATTGACAACCAACTTAAGGATTTCAAAATACCGTTTGTTTATCTAAATAGATATTTTTATACAGAAGATTTTCCTACTGTAACAATAGACAATCTAGAAGCTACTTATGAGATGACTAACTACTTGATCAATCTAGGACATGAAAATATAGCTTATGTATCATCAAGTAAGGAAGATTACTCTTTAGAACTATTGAAATTAGAAGGTTATAAAAAGGCAATATCAGAAAATGAAGGGTATGAGGAAAATATCTTTTATGCAAAAGGCAGAAATATTGAAGATGGCTACGAGGTATGCAGGGATATTATGGTATCTAATAGCGATATTACAGCAATATTCTGTGGCCATGACGAATTAGCAATAGGAGTATTAAACTATTTATATGATAATAACATTGAGGTTCCTGATAAGGTATCTGTAGCAGGATATGGAGACATAAAAACAGCATCAATATTTAGGCCTAGGCTAACTACAATTAAAGAACCATTTTATGATATAGGAGCTGTTGCTATTAGAAGAATAATTAAAGAGATAAAAAAAGAAAGTATTGATAATAATACTATATTTCTACCTTTCCAAATACAAAAAAGAGAAAGTTGTGCTAAAATGCTTTAAAATTAGCTAGAATAAAGTATATAGATATTTGAGGTGGTAATATGACACAGAAGGATGATTATGAAAGCTCTCCATCTTTTCTTAATAAGAGATTTATTAAATTTATTGCTATAGCTACTGCTGTAGTAATCATAAGTGTGTTTGTAGCTGCTTTTATTAAATATGGAATAAGCACTTCAAACATGATTTTAAGTGATTACTTCTTTATTGTAGGAATTGTATTATTAATTCTAGGTGTCCTTATGAGAACTGTTGCATGGGTTGTTCATAAAAGATTTGTTTTAAAGCCAAATAACGATAATGAGTATGACGTATTTAAAGCTAGAATAGTTCTAAAATTTCTCTCAAAAACTTTTTCTTTTGTTGGATTTATCAATGTCATTGTATCCTTAATATTTTTAGTGCTATATTATAATGAATAATTGGTGGTGCTAATATGAGGACCTTTATTGCTTTTGAGTTTGATACTCGTTTTAAGGCAAGGATTTTAAAAATTCAGGACAAGCTTAAAGAATTATCTTTAAAAGGAAGATGGACATATTCTGACAACTTACACCTTACTCTAAAGTTCCTTGGGGAGACTAATATAGAAAAGTGCGAAAAAATCGAAGAACAGCTTTCAAATGCTTTAAGTTCAGTTAATATGGTTAAATTGTCCTTGGATGGAATAGGCTTTTTTCCAGGTGACATAGATATGAGAGTATTGTGGCTGGGTTTGAAGGGAGATATTAAATCTCTAGAAAAGCTGAATAGCCAAATTGAAGATAGTATGGCTAAGCTTGGATATAAAATGGAGAGAAGAAAATTTAATCCACATATTACTTTGGGAAGAAATATTGTATTAAAAGATAATTTTAATATTGTCAAAAATAATTTAAGGGATGATTGTGATTATTCCTTTGTTTTAAGCAAAATATCTTTTATGGAGAGTCGCTTAAGAGAAGGGAAAAGGATATATATTCCTCTAAAAAGCTATAATTTAAGAAAGCCTCTATGATATAGAGGCTTTCTTAATGCTTTAATAAGTTATAACTATGAATTACTAAAATTTGTTGAAGGATTAAAATATTTTTGTAAAAATAGAAGGATTTTTAGTATAATTAAAGAATAGATACTTAAACTAATTTTATTATGGTGAGGAGTGATATTTTGAACAAAGTATTTTTAGATGGAAATAGTCTTAGGATAGAGGATGTTGTCAACGTATCTAGAAATAATTATCGGGTTCAATTATCTGATAATGCTATAGATAATGTTATAAAATCAAGGGAAGTTGTAGAGAGATATGTTAATGAAGAGAAAGTGGTATATGGAATTACCACTGGATTTGGTAAGTTTAGCGATGTGGTTATTTCTAAAGACGAGGCAAAAATTCTCCAAAAGAATCTTATTATTAGCCACTCCTGTGGTGTAGGAGAACCACTAGATGAAGAAATAGTTAGAGGGGTAATGCTTTTAAGGGCAAATGCTTTAGCAAAGGGCTATTCAGGCATAAGAATAGAAACTTTAAATACACTGATTGAGATGATTAACGAAGGTGTTCACCCTGTAATACCCGAAAAGGGTTCTCTTGGATCAAGTGGGGATCTCGCACCTCTTTCACATATGGTTCTTGTAATGCTAGGAGAAGGAGAAGCTTTCTATAAAGGAACGAGGATGTCAGGAAAGGACGCTATGAAATTAGCTAATATTTCTACTATAGAGCTTACATCTAAGGAGGGCTTGGCACTAATAAATGGTACACAAGTAATGACTGCAATAGGAGCCCTCGCTGTATATGATGCAATGAGCTTAAGTAAAATGGCAGATATCATTGCTGGTTTGACTGTAGAAGCTTTATATGGTATCGTAACAGCCTTTGATGAAAATGTACATCAAGTAAGACCACATAAAGGTCAAATGAATACTGCAAAAAATCTATTAAAAGTATTACAGGATAGTAATATGACTTCAGAGCAAGGTGAGATAAGAGTTCAAGATGCCTATGTATTAAGATGTCTTCCTCAAATTCATGGCGCTAGTAAAGATGCCATAGAATATGTAAGAGAGAAAGTTGAGATTGAAATAAATTCAGCAACAGATAACCCTTTAATATTTAGGCATGAAGATAAAGTGATTTCAGGTGGAAATTTTCATGGTCAACCAATGGCTTTAAGTTTTGATTTTCTAGGTATAGCATTAGCTGAACTTGCAAATGTTTCAGAACGAAGGTTAGAAAGACTAGTAAATCCTGCCTTAAGTGATTTACCCGCATTTTTAGTTGAAAAAGGTGGACTAAATTCTGGTTTTATGATTGTTCAATATTCAGCAGCATCATTAGTTTCAGAAAATAAAGTGCTTGCACATCCTGCAAGTGTAGATTCTATACCTTCATCTGCTAATCAAGAAGACCATGTATCTATGGGTACTATTGCAGCAAGAAAAGCTAGAACCATATTAGATAATACAAGAAAAGTATTAGCAATGGAACTTTTAGGTGCGTGTCAAGCTATAGACTTAAGAGGAAATAAAGGATTAGGAAAGGGTACTTCAGTAGCATACAATTTAGTGAGACATGAAGTATCTAAGCTTGAGGATGATAAGATAATGTACAAGGATATAAACAAATGTGAAGCTCTACTAAAGACAAATATAATTAATGAAAAAGTAGAAGAATGTATTGGGAAATTATATTAATGGGAGGAGACAAGTATGATAAAAAATCTTGATGTTTCTAAGGCAATGACTATTAAGCTTGACAAACAGCTTCCACCTATGCCTAAGTTTGTAGAAGGTATTAGAAGAGCACCAAAGAGAGAGCTTACATTAACAAAGAGAGAAACAGAGATAGCGCTAAAAAATGCTCTTAGGTATATACCTGAAGAACTACATGAAGAGCTAGCTCCAGAGTTTTTAGATGAATTAATGACTAGAGGTAGAATATATGGATATCGATTTAGACCAGAAGGGATAATAAAAGGAAAGCCAATAAAAGAATACAAAGGTAATTGTATAGAGGGTAAAGCTTTTCAAGTGATGATTGACAATAATCTTGATTTTGACGTGGCACTTTATCCTTATGAACTTGTTACCTATGGAGAAACAGGTCAAGTTTGCCAAAACTGGATGCAGTATAGATTAATTAAAAAATACTTGGAAGTTTTGACTGACGAGCAAACTTTAGTAATTGCTTCAGGTCATCCGGTAGGTCTTTTTAAATCTACAAATGAAAGCCCAAGAGTAATAATAACTAATGCTCTTATGGTTGGAATGTTTGACAATCAGGAACATTGGATTAAAGCGCAGGCTATGGGTGTGGCTAATTACGGTCAGATGACTGCTGGTGGATGGATGTATATTGGACCACAAGGAATAGTTCATGGCACTTTCAATACCTTATTAAACGCTGGTAGAATTAAACTTGGTGTTCCAGATGATGGAGACTTGAGGGGACATCTGTTCGTATCATCAGGTCTTGGAGGAATGAGCGGCGCTCAAGGAAAGGCTGTAGAGATAGCAAATGGTGTAGGGATAATTGCGGAGGTTGATTACTCTAGAATTCAGACAAGACTAGACCAAGGTTGGATAAGTAGAGCTTCAGACAATTTAAAAGAGGTTTTTGCTTGGGCAGATGAATACATGAAAAAGAAAGAGCCTATTTCAATTGCTTACCATGGTAACATAGTTGATTTACTAGAATATGCAGTAAACAATAATATTCATATAGAACTTTTATCTGACCAAACTTCATGTCATGCACCATATGATGGAGGATATTGTCCACAAGGCTTGACTTTTGAAGAAAGAACAGAGCTATTAAATTCTGATAAAGCTAGATTTATTGAACTAGTAAATAAGTCACTTGTTTACCATTTTGAGCTGATACGAGAGCTTTCTAGTAGAGGAACCTACTTCTTTGATTATGGTAATAGCTTTATGAAAGCAGTATTTGATGCAGGAGCAAAAGACATAGCTAAAAATGGATATGATGAAAGTGAAGGGTTTATTTTTCCTTCTTATGTTGAAGATATTTTGGGACCACTTCTATTTGACTATGGATATGGACCATTTAGATGGGTATGCTTAAGTGGAAAGCATGAAGACCTTATAAAAACAGATAATGCTGCTATGGACGTCATTAATCCTAATAGAAGAGGACAGGATAGAGACAATTATGTTTGGATAAGAGATGCTGAAAAAAATAAGCTTGTAGTAGGCACTCAGGCAAGAATTTTATATCAAGATGCACTGGGACGAAGAGATATAGCTCTTAAGTTTAATGAAATGGTTAGAAATGGTGAAGTTGGACCTATTATGCTTGGTAGAGATCACCATGATACCGGCGGAACAGATTCACCATTTAGAGAAACATCGAATATTAAGGATGGAAGTAATATAATGGCTGATATGGCAACACAATGTTTTGCTGGAAATGCTGCTAGAGGAATGAGTCTTATAGCACTTCATAATGGTGGTGGAGTTGGTATTGGTAAATCTATCAATGGAGGCTTTGGATTAGTTTTAGATGGAAGTGAAAGAGTAGATGATATTATAAAAACTGCTATACCTTGGGATGTAATGGGTGGAGTAGCAAGACGTGCTTGGGCACGAAATGAGAATTCAATTGAAACATGTATAGAATATAACAATATGCATGGAGACACTGACCATATTACATTACCATATATTCCAAATGAAGACTTTATTAGTTCTCTTGTAGAAAAAGCCTATAAAACAAAATAGGGGGAGATTAAATGGCTAAGATAGTACAATGTGTTCCTAATTTTAGTGAGGGTGTAGATAAACTAATTATAGAGAAAATAATTGATGAAATAAGAAAAGTTGAAGGTACAAAACTATTGGATTATTCCATGGATAAAGACCACAATAGGTGCGTAACTACTTTTATAGGTACTCCTAAAGCAGTAGAAGAAGCAGCTTTTAATGCTTGTAAAAAGGCATCTGAGCTTATTGATATGAGCAAACATAAAGGTGAACATCCAAGAATGGGGGCAACTGATGTAATACCTTTAATACCTATTACTGAGGTTTCAGTTGAAGAATGTATAGAAATGTCTAAGAGACTTGGCAAGAGAATAGGGGAAGAACTAGGTATATCTGTATTTTTATATGAAAAGTCTGCTAGTGCTCCTCATAGGGAAAATTTAGCTTCTGTCAGGAAAGGGCAATATGAGGGTATGAATGAAAAAATGAAGGATGACAAATGGAAGCCAGATTTTGGACCTGACGTTTTAAATATTAAGTCTGGAGCTACAGCAGTTGGAGCTAGAATGCCTCTTGTTGCTTTTAATGTAAACCTAGACACTGATAATTTAGAGATAGCAAAAATAATTGCTAAAAGTGTTAGAGGAAGAAGTGGAGGATTTACATCTTGTAAAGCATTAGGAATTGAGATTAAAGAGAGGAATATAGTTCAAGTTACAATGAATATGGTAGACTATGAAAGTACACCACTATATAGGGTTTTCGACATGATTGAAAGGGAAGCAAAAAGATATGGTGTTAATGTTATAGGAAGTGAAATTATTGGATTAGTTCCTATGATGGCACTCATAAATTGTGCAGATTATTATTTGAAGATAGAGAATTTTAGAGAAGATCAGATACTGGAAAAAAGAATATATGAATAGGGTGATTTTATGAAGGCTGATATTGTAATAAAGAACATATCACAGTTAGTTACAATGGAAGGACCTGACAGACCTAGAATTAAAGAAGAAATGAAAAATATTGGAATAATTGAAAATGGAATCTTAGCAGTATCAGGTGAAGAGATAATCTATGTTGGAGAAGGAGAATTACCTAGGCATATAGATATTGATGAGAGAACTATAATTATTGATGGTAGCGGGAAAACTGTAACTCCAGGCTTAATAGACCCTCATACACATTTAGTCCATGGAGGCTCTAGGGAAAATGAATTAGCTATGAAATTAAATGGCATGAAATACATGGATATCTTAAGGGCTGGAGGAGGAATATTAAGTACAGTTAGAGCTACTCAAAATGCTTCTTTTGAAGAACTATATAAAAAAGCAGAAAAAAGTCTTGATACAATGCTAGAATTTGGTATAACAACAGTGGAAGCTAAAAGTGGATACGGTTTAAATATAGAAACTGAGCTTAAACAACTAAGGGTAGCAAAGGAACTAAATGAAAAGCATCCTATAGATGTAGTTTCTACATTTATGGGAGCCCATGCTGTACCTATAGAATATAAAAGCAATGCTGAAGAATTTGTTGAGATAATTATAAAAGATATGATTCCTAGGGTAGCAGAAGAAAAACTTGCTGAATTCTGCGATGTGTTTTGTGAAGAAGGCATATTTACAGTAGACCAAACTAGAAGAATATTAAATGCTGCTAGAAAGCATGGCATGCTTCCTAGAGTCCATGCTGATGAGATTGAACCTTTTGGTGGTGCGGAGCTTGCTGCTGAATTAGAAGCAGTGTCTGCAGATCATTTAGTTGCTGCAAGTGAAACAGGCATGAAAATCATGGCTGAGAAAGGTGTAATAGCAGATTTACTTCCTGCTACCTCTTTTAATCTGGCTAATGGTAAATTTGCAAATGCAAGAAGAATGATAGAATTAGGAGTTCCTGTTGCTTTATCTACAGATTACAATCCAGGTAGCAGCCCGACAGAAAACATTCAGCTAGTAATGTATTTTGCTTCGCTTATCTTAAGGATGACTCCAGAAGAAGTGTTTACAGCAGTTACTATTAACAGTGCTTGCTCCATTAAGAGAGAGAATAATATTGGCAGCATCAAAAAAGGAAAGAAGGCAGATATAGTTGTGTTTGATTCACCTAATATTAATTATATAATATACCACTTTGGAATAAACCATGTAGATATGGTATTTAAAAATGGGAAAATAGTAGTGGAAAAAGGTAGGACAAAGGGCACATTTTAATGTGCTCTTTTCTTTAATCTATAGAAATAGTATAATATATTAAGTAAAATTCAAAGTAAATATATTTACATACAATTGTATTAAAAAATGGTATAATATATTTGATAACTTAATAGGAGGAATGTAAGATGATTTCAAAAGAAAAATTAGCTCGAATTAATCTTTTAGCTAGAAAATCAAAGGAAACTGGGCTAACTGAACAAGAAAAAGAAGAGCAAAAATCCTTACGACAAGAATATTTATCTGCATTTAGAGAGAATTTCAAAAAACAATTAGAATGCATAGAAATAGTTGATGATAATAATAAAATTGAAGAATAAAGTGAGTAAAAAATAAAATTTTGAAGGAAAAACAAAATTATTGTAGAAATAATGTTAAGATAGAAGAAAAAAGAAGAAAGAAATGGGGGATGGGAGTTGCCAGAAAATCAATACGTTGTATTTAAATTAGGAAAAGAAGAGTATGGCATTGATATAATGAATGTTAGGGAGATAGTTCAGTATCAAGAAAGCGTGAAGGTACCGAACTCACCTAAATTTATTGAAGGAATAATTAACTTTAGAGGTAATGTTATTCCAATAGTTTGTTTGAAGAAAAGATTTGGTATGAAGGATAAAGCAACAGATGCAAACACAAGAATAATAGTTATTAATTTAAACGATAAGCAAATTGGTTTTTTAGTGGATGAAGCTTCTCAAACAATTAGGCTTGATGATTCAAATATTGATCCAACACCAGATATAATTACTGGAATTGAAAGAAAATATATTACTGGGGTAGGTAAACTTGATAATAGACTGATAATATTAATTGATTTAGAAAAAGTACTAACTGAGGATGAAAAAGATAAAATTAATTTGTTAGATATATAATGTCAATTTTTATTAAATAATAAAATTAATGTAAATACATGTCTATAATAACAACATATCTCCTTCAATAGTTGCTAAATTTTTTGTGGCTAGTCTTCTATACTTATAATACAGCATTGAGTATAGGAGGTTTTTTATGAAAAGAAAAATTATTGCTGTAATGAGTATATTTTTAATGTTTTTAATAGTACATGAGTATTTTGTTCATGGTTCTAACTCTGAAGAGATATATGGGATTGATGAAGAGATTGTTTATGATTTAATATCTAGACGTGCAGAAATTATGAATAGGGGATTATATAGCGAAAAGGATATAGACTGTATAATAATGGATTTAGAAGATATAGAGGGTGGAGCACTTCTTAAGGATGATAGTAAGTTCTTACAGGAGGCAAGAGCAAATCCTACAGATTATCCCCTTGTAACTGAGCTAGAGGTAGTAAAGATGAAATTATTATCCACAAATATCAATACATATAAACTAAAAGTTCAAATAAATTGGAACATGTTGAATGCTACTCATACTTCAAAGGAGAATGTTGAGTATTTCTTAGAAGTACAGCATCACAAGGGAAGATTGTTTTTGATGCATCTATCTCCAGTGGAATAAATAAAAACCATCTACTATTATCATTAATCATTAGAGGTGTTTATATTGTCTAAGCCAGCAATAGATTTAAAAAGAATGAATGATATAATTGAAAAAACTATTACAACAATAGACTCAGGAAGAAAAGAGATTTTTGAAATTGCTGAAAACGCTAGAAAAGAGTGTGAAAGAATTAAAAATGAACTAACTAGTATACAACAGAAAATCTCTTTATTTATACTCGAAGTTGAACAACTAGAAAGAGAAGAAAGAAGAGCTAAAGCAAAACTTATGATGGTTAGCAAGGACTTTAGTAGATATTCTGAAGAAGATATTAGACTTGCTTATGAGGAAGCAAATAATATCAGAATAAAACATATTATAAAGCAACAAGAGGAAAAAGAGTATATTGGAAAAAGGACAGAACTTGAGATAAGCTTTAAAAAAACCTATGAAATTGTGCAAAAAGCCGAAAAACTTGTTTCTCAAGTGGGTGTTGCTATGGATTTTCTCAAAGGAAATTTAAGCGATATATTTGAGACTATTGAGGATATGAACAAAAAGCAATATTTAGGGATAAAAATCATTGAAGCTCAAGAAGAAGAGCGTATGAGAGTTTCAAGAGAAATACATGATGGACCTGCTCAGTCTATGGCAAACGTTGTTCTTAAGGCAGAACTTTGTGAAAAGCTACTTTCTATAGATATTAATCAATCAAAGCAAGAATTGGGAAATTTGAAGGATATTGTTAGAAACAGTTTAAAGGATATAAGAAAAATAATTTTTGATTTAAGACCGATGTCTTTAGATGATTTAGGTCTTATCCCCACTATTAAGAGATATACTGATAATTTTATTGAAGAAATTGGAATAAATGTTGAAGTCTTAGTTTTAGGTGAACAAGAAGCTATTAAACCTATTATTGAAATAGCTTGTTTTAGGATAATACAGGAAGCTTTAAATAACATTTCAAAACATTCCAAGGCTAAAGATGTATTGATAAAAATCGAGCAAAATATGGACAAGCTTTCTATAGTAATAAAGGATAACGGTATAGGATTTGAGATGGATAAGCAAAATAGGAATCCAAGAGTAAGTGGTTTTGGACTTATTGGGATGAAAGAAAGGGCAGAGCTGTTAGGTGGGAAGTTAGATATAGTATCTGTCCCAGGAGAAGGTACTAAGATTATTTTATCTATACCTCTAGAAAGAAAGGATGATTTGTATGAATAACGGAAAGATTTCTGTTTTAATAGCAGATGATCATTCTCTAATGAGAGAGGGTCTTAAACAAATACTTGAACTTGAATCTGATATTAAAGTTATTTCATTAGTTGCAAATGGAGAAGATGTAGTTAAGGATGCTCTAAAATACAAACCAGATGTTATATTATTGGATATAAATATGCCAAAAATGAGTGGATTAGATGCACTTAGAAGATTAAAGGATATTGGAGTAGATTCTAAAATTATAATGCTCACTATTCATGATGAAAGAGAATATTTATTTGAGACAATAAAAATAGGAGCAAACGGTTATGTATTAAAAGATGCAGATTCTGATACGCTAATAAAGGCGATAAGAGATGTCTATAACGGCAAATCCTACATACAACCAAGTCTTTCTGAACTATTGGTAAAAGACTTTAATTCAAGAGATGAAAAGAGTAAAGAGAGTTCTCTTATAGAATCATTAACAAAGAGGGAATATGAGGTGCTTACTCTTATTGCAGAAGGTATGAACAATAGAGAAATAGCTGAGAATCTTTTCATAAGTGAAAAAACTGTCAAAAATCACGTTTCAAATATATTTAAAAAAATAAATGTATCAGATAGAGTTCAAGCTGCTATTTTTACTTTTAGAAATAATATTAAAAAGATATGAGTTACTACATGCAAAGCAAGTCTAGACATCTAGGCTTTTTTTGTTTATGAATCAATTAATATAATATATTATAATGTTGACAATGAGAAAACGTAAATATATGATATTACTTAGGGACACTAAATTTGATAACGGAGGGATATGTATGGGTGAAAAAACAGAAGGGAAAGGATTACAGGAGAAACTAACTCACAGCTGGAAAAATGCTTGGGAAGTATTTAATGAAAACGAAATAGAAGAAGTATTTGAAACTAGTGAAGAATATAAGAAGTTCCTTGATAGGTGCAAAACGGAAAGAGAATCTGCAGATGAAATAATAAGAAGTGCAAAAAATAAGGGATACATATCAATTAATCAAATAATTGAAGATAAAAGATCTATAGTACCAGGAATGAAAATCTATGCAGTCAATAAAAATAAAGCAGTTGTTTTGTTAGTTATAGGTAAAGAAGAACTAGAAAAAGGGATGAACATAGTAGGCTCCCATATTGATGCTCCAAGAATTGATTTAAAACAATTTCCACTATATGAGGATTCGGAGTTAGCATTACTCAAAACTCATTATTATGGAGGAATTAAAAAATATCAATGGGTTGCTTTGCCTTTAGCTCTTCATGGGATAGTTATTAAGAGAAATGGTGAAAAGGTAAATGTAGTTATTGGTGAAGACGAAAAAGATCCTGTTTTTTTTATTACTGATTTATTACCACATCTTGCGAAAGATCAAATGGGTAAAAAAATGGATGAAGGAATAACAGGGGAAGGACTTAATGTTTTATTTGGAAGTATTCCATATAATGAGAAGGAATTAAGTGATAAAGTTAAGCTTAATGTACTAAAGATATTAAATGAAAAATATGGAATGCTTGAGGAGGATTTTACATCTGCAGAATTTGAAATAGTACCTGCTGGAAAATCTAGAGATGTTGGTATAGACAGAAGTATGGTTGGTGGATATGGCCAAGATGATAGAGCATGTGCTTTTACAGCACTTAAAGCTATTCTTAATGTTGAAAATCCAAATAAAACAGCAGTTGCATTATTCGTAGATAAAGAAGAAATTGGAAGCGTAGGAAATACAGGAATGGAATCTATGTTTTTTGAAAATGTAGTTTCAGAGCTTATAGCTTTATTAGAGACAAGTTATAATGAATTAACTGTAAAAAGAGCTTTAGCCAATTCCAAGGTGTTATCTGCAGATACATTAGCAGGATTTGATCCTAATTATCCAGAAGTACTAGACAAGAGAAATTCACCTTTTATTGGTAAGGGAGTAACTTTAGTTAAGTATACAGGTGTTAGAGGAAAAGGTGGAAGCAATGATGCTAACTCAGAATATCTAGGAGAAATCAGAAAATTATTTAATGATAACAATATTATTTGGCAGATGGGTGAACTAGGAAAAGTAGATCAAGGTGGCGGCGGAACAATAGCATTTATTTTAGCTAGATATGGCATGGAAGTAGTAGACTGTGGAGTACCATTATTAAGCGTTCATGCACCTTATGAAGTATCAAGTAAGGCAGATATTTATATGACATATAAAGGATATAAGGTATTTTTTGAAGCATAATAATAGCCGAGGGATTCCTCGGCTTTATTAGTTAGCTTAGATTGTAAGGAAATGTTTCATATATTCCAGAATAACTACAACGATGATTTTGATATATACTCAATCACAAAATCTCTAAAAGTTTGACTTAAAGGTGAAAGCTGCCTTTTCTTATGATAGACAAAGTAAAATTTTCTTTTTAAGTCTAGCCCCTTAATACTATAAGGTTTTAGTATGCCCAAATCCATTTCCCGTTTTATGGCTCTTTCAGAAATGAAACTTATCCCAATACCTAGCTCAATAAATTTTTTAATAGCCTCAATGTCTTCGATATAAGCTACAATATTTAAAGAATCTATATCGAGTTTTTGTTCTTTAAGTTTATTTTCTAGTAAAGCTCGTGTTCCTGAACCCTTTTCTCTCAAAATAATTTTATTTTTCAATAAAAAATCAATATCAAGTTCATGATATTCTTCCCAAGGATAGTTCTTATTATTTGGCACTACAGCAAATAGTTTATCCTCCATTAAATCAATATATTCAAGTTGGGTAGAATTAAATTTAGCTCCGATTATTCCAAAGTCAGTGACACCATCAATTATGCCTTCAACGACTTTTTTGGAATCAAAATCAGTTAAAGAAAATGTCACATTAGGATATGTATCAATGAACTCTTTTAATAATAAAGGCAATACATAATGCCTTGGTATAGAACTGGAACTTATCTCTAGATGTCCTTGTACTTTACCCTTATAGACACCTAAGTCAAATTCAGCCATATTACGCATATTGACAATATTAAGTGCATATTTGTATAGAAGATTTCCAGCTTCTGTAGGAGTTATGCTTTTACCAGATCTATTTAATAAAAATGTGCCTAGTTCATTTTCTAGATTTTGAATATGACTTGTAACAGTAGGCTGTGTAAGATATAATTTTTGCGCAGCTTTTGAAAAACTTTTTCTATTTACTACTTCTATAAAGGTTTCTAATTGCCTAAAATCCAAGATATCACCACTTTCTGTGCTCATAATTTAATACTATTTGAAAAGAGTATATTTGTCAATTATATATCTAATATTAAGCTAATAAATAATAAAAAGATGTTAAAATTAAAATATAGAAGTATTGGATAAAATAAATTTTAAATCAAAAAAAGAGGTGAAAAAATGAGTAAAGAAACGAAAATAATACTAGATGAATTAAATTTTACTATAGGAAAGTTAAACCAAAAAGAACGAGAAGGAAATGAACTTAAGGAAAGCCAATATTGGTATAGGGAAGGCTTAAAAACTGCAAAGAATATTGTATTAAAAGTTGAAAATTTAGAGGCTTTTGATTAGCAATGAAACAATATTTGTTATTTTAGTATTTTTTTATATGTTAATAGAGAAAGGTACCAGTGAAAATCTAAGATTACATTCTCATATTAAATTCTTTGAAGTAATATAATTTATTAAAGATAATATGAGAGGTGAAAAATTATGAAGCATATGACTATATTAGAGTATGATGATGGTTCTGGGCTCAATGATAAGGTGCAAAGATGGATAAGTGAAAATGAAGATCAAATACTGGAAATAATTGATATTGAATATTCACAGCATGGGAATCTTTTCATTGCCACCATAACTTATGAGGAAAGAGCTTAATTTAGCTAAAATATTTGAAAATAAGAAAGCAAAACAATCTAGGTGTAACACTTAGACTGTTTTGCTTTTCTATTGGTGCCCGAGGCGAGAGTCGAACTCGCATGGTTTCCCGCTCGATTTTGAGTCGAGTGCGTCTGCCATTCCGCCACTCGGGCATATTGGCTACAAAGGATATGTTAACACAAATGAAATGAAAAATCAATAGTTTTTATGAAGGCTAATTATGAAAATTAAGGAGATTATTCTAAGTATTATTACTTTTAATGTTAATAGTGTTATATGTGATAAATATATCTAAAATTGCATAAACTCTTCTTACATGAAGTAAATATTAATACATGCATGTAGGAGGAGATTCATGAGGAAATTATTAATTATATTATCAATATTAGTGCTATTATTCTCAGTTAAAAGTGAAGCACAATCTCAATTATCATCTAAACATTGCAGAATTGAAATAGATATACCATCTAGAAGTCTATATTTTATAGAAAATAATAGTGTATTAAAGAAGTATCCAGTAGCTGTAGGAAAGGCCAACAGTCAAACCCCCATTGGAGAATTTAAGGTTATAAATAAGGTAATAAATCCATACTATTCAAAGCAGAAAATTGCTGGAGGTAGTCCTCAGAACCCTTTAGGAAGCAGATGGATAGGTTTTAAACCTTCATATGGTGTTCATGGAAATAACAATCCTAAATCCATAGGAAAATTTGTATCAGCAGGATGCATTAGAATGTATGATAAAGACGTAAAAGAACTATATGAAAAGGTAAATATAGGAGTGCCTGTTATAGTAAAATATGAACCTATTGTAGTAGAAAAAGATATAGATGAAATTAATCCTGTAATTGTTGTGTATCCTGATTATTATTCAAAAGTACCAGATTTTCTTAAAAAAGTTGAAGAGAAATTAGCTGAGCTTAATCTAAAAGAAAAGATTGAAAGAAGCAAATTAAATACATTAAAAAAACTAATTAACAAAGAGGTTGTTGTTTTTTCTGATAGATGGATTTATTTAATAAATGGCAAATATATTACTAATGATGTTATTCTCATTGATAATACTCTACATGTAAACTTAGATAAGATATGTAGCTTTTTTAATATAGACATTAATGATACTGAAACTAGGGAAGTAGTTACTATTTTTAATAAGGATATTCCTATAGTTGAGAATAACGAGAGAAGATATGTACCTATAAATGTATTAGAAATAAATCTTGGAGGGAATCATAAAGTAAATCAAAACCAACAAACAATTGATTACGGATTTGATTATTTTCTATTTAACAATAAGCTTGTAAAAGGAGAAATAATAAGCATTGAAGGAGATACAGATATTTCTATAGAAAGCTTATCAAATATGTTTGGGCAAGAAACTATTGCTTCTCAAGAGAAAGCGAAAGTTAAATTAAATAATAATTCATTAGATTGTAAAACTGTTGGCGGAAAGACTTATATAAATTTGAATGATTTATTACTGCAAACAAACTTAACATCTAATATACATACAAAGGATAGATATATTGAAGTCTTTAGTGAACCATATATTACATATAAGGATATTATTTATAAAGGAAGAGTTGGTGCTAATGAACCTTTAGTTCCAAGGGAGATATTAGCAAAAATATTATGCGAGTGTCAAGTAAACGCAACTGATTATTGCGGATGCATGAGTCAGATACAAAGCTTATTGCAAGAAGAGCAAGAGTACTACAATTTGAGTAGGTTACCAAACTGTTTTAAAGTTATAAAAGATTACTATAATACTAAAATTTATCTTGAAAAAAGAAGGTGTCTACAAATCTAAACAAATTGTAAGCAAAAAATAGGGTTTTTGAAAAAATAATTGCAAGAATGATTATGGAAGATTGATTCTAAAAACTTTTGGTTTAGCTTTTTAAAACCAAAAGTTTTTTTGTGCAAAATAATCCCAAAAATGATAAAATAGGATTTAGGTTTGAAAAGTAAAGAAAGTCATTATAATAATAATTTCATAAGGCGTTTGTGGGAAGGGGTGAATAAATGTTTGACAGGGAGCAAAAACTGATTAAGAAGTGCATGAGCGGGAACTTGAAAGCTTTTGATGAACTAATAGAAAAACACGAGAAAACAGCATATAATATAGCTTTAAAGATGTTAAAAAATCCGGAAGATGCAATGGATGTATCACAAGAGGCATTTATAAAGGTTTTCAAGTCAATAAAAACCTTTAATTTTGAGTCGGCATTTTCCACATGGCTATATAGAATAGTGACGAATACTTGCTTAGACTTTTTAAGGAAAAAGAATAATAATGTATATTCTATAGATAATCCAATTCATACAGATGATGGTGAGATAGAAAGAGACATACAAGATGACTCAGATACTCCAGAAGAAATATTAGAAAAAAAACTTACAAAGGAGCTAGTAAGTAATTCTATAGATAAATTAGAACAAAATCACAGGGTGGTAATTGTTCTTAGGGATATTCAAGGTTTTAGTTATGAAGAAATATCAAACATATTAGATTGCTCTATTGGTACTGTTAAATCAAGAATAAATAGAGCAAGGAAAAACTTGAAAGAGATATTAATGAGAGAAATGGAACTTAATAAAGAATCTATCGTCTAATAATTGAAAGGAGGGATAGAATGAACTGTAATGAATTTGTAGATAAAATTTCTTTATATATTGATGATGAAATGACTGAAATAGATAAAAAAGAATTTGAACTTCATTTTTTGAAATGTGATAGATGTAGACAAGAATATGAAAATATGATTAATATTTTGAAAAGTGTAAGAGACCAGGAACAAGTAGAGTTACCTGATAATTATAGATTTGAGCTTAGACGAAAACTTAAAGAAGTAGCAAAAGAAGAAAAGAAAATAAACTGGAGAGTTATATCTTCTATAGCTGCAGGACTTATTATTATGATTATTAGTATCAGTATGTTCTCAGATAATCTTCCTTTCTCACTTAAGGACAAATCAGTAACTCAAAGTATTGATAATGAGAGTAAAGAAGATAAAGCATCAATGGATATAGATAAAACTATGGGAATAATGGAAGCAGAAAGCCCTGAAACTGAAACTTTTGAAAACAGCTGGACAGAAGACTCAAACATTGCTGTAAACAGTGCACCATTAAAAGAGAATGAACTTCAAGGTGACAAACCTTTAAATGATTTTGGTATAATGGCTTCAAGAAGTAATTTAGGTAATGTCAGAAAATCTGTAAAAGAGGCATATTTGAGTATTAACATAGATGAATCAAATTCAGTATCAGAATTAATAACTAATTATGTAGAAGAAAAAGGTGGCTTTATTGAAAGTATAAATATAGAGTCAAGTGAAGATGAAACTGGGACTATACAAAAAAGCTATTTGATTAAAATCAGGATTCCATGTGATAAATTTGATGAAACTTTAGATTTTCTAAGGCAAATTGGTAGACTAGTAGACGAGCAATCAGTTCAAAACGACGTTACTGAAAACTACTATAGAATTGAGGCTAACTTAACGAGTCTTTATGACCAGGAAAATTTATTAATGGAGATATTAAACAAAGCTGAGGATAAAAAAGATAAATTATTAGTAGAAGACGAACTTAAAAAGGTAAAAGAAGAAATCAATTCT
The DNA here is from genome assembly GCF_040308045.1 of Proteiniborus sp. Taxonomy (NCBI): domain Bacteria; kingdom Bacillati; phylum Bacillota; class Clostridia; order Eubacteriales; genus Proteiniborus; species Proteiniborus sp. Next base: position 27,538 of record NZ_JAWRHZ010000030.1, on the reverse strand, counting down.
GAATCATCAGCATTAGAAGAGATTGACAACTCAATAATATTGTCGACTATTGATACTAAGATTAATGTAGTAAATGAAGAAGGTAATTAATAACATGGATTATTACTTGTTTAGAAAATAACATATTAATATGAAATTAATATATTTGTAGCGCATGGGGAGGAGATTAATCTCTTCCTATTTTTTTGTATTTGTTTACTGATAATATGTTTTAATATATACTTAGAAATAAGGGTTTACAGAATAAATATAGTATATAATAATATATATATGTTTTTAAGGAGTTGGTATTATTGGTAAAAGGTAGACTGATGATAATAGATGGGAACAGCTTGCTTCATAGGGCTTTTCATGCATTACCTCCTTTGATGAATAAGGATGGAGTATACACAAACGGAGTGTATGGTTTTTTGACAATGTTTTATAAAGTCACTGAGGAGTACAAACCTGACTATATTAGTGTTGTGTTTGATAAAAAAGCACCTACATTTAGACATATAGAATTTGAAGACTATAAAGCAGGAAGAGCTAAAACTCCTAATGAATTAGGAATGCAATTCCCAATATTAAAAGAAATAATAGATAATATGAAAATACATAGAGTTGAAGCTGAAGGATTTGAAGCAGATGATTTAGCAGGCACTCTTTCTAAATTTGGAGAAGAAAATGGTCTTGAGGTTGTCTTAGTTACTGGCGATAAAGATTATTTACAGTTAGCTAGTGATAAAACAAAAGTACTGCTTACTAAAAAAGGCATAACTAATATGGAGGTTTATGACAAGCAAGCAGTTATTGAAAGGTACGAACTTACTCCACAGCAGTTCGTCGACTTAAAAGGATTAATGGGGGATAAATCAGATAATATCCCTGGTGTTCCTGGAATTGGAGAAAAAACAGGAATCAAGCTTTTAAAAGAATTTGAATCTATTGAAGGAATATATGACAATATTGAGAATATTGATAGCAAAAAACTTAAAGAAAAATTAATAGAATATAAAAATCAAGCCATAATGAGTAGGAGACTATCTGAAATAATTACATCAGTACCTATAAAGGTAACCTTAGATAAGCTCATTTTGGAGGAGCCAGATACACAGGAGCTTCTTAATATTTACAAAAAATTAGAATTTAATAGTTTATTAGGAAAGCTAAACTCTAGTAAAGAGGATAATAAAAAGGATGGATTAAAAACAGAAAGGCTAGCTTCTAAGGTTAACATAATTAATCGAAAAGAAAATCTAGAAGATATTTTACAAGAAATAGATAAATCTAAGTCTTTTATTATAAAATTTATTATCGATGGAGACTATCCTTTAAAAGATGATATATTAGGTGTATGTATTAGGCCTTCTGAGAATTTAAATTATTATGTGGATTTTGTAGAGGAAGACATAAGAATTGAAGATTTTTTTAGTATATTCAAAGTAGTTTTAGAAGATGACAAATTTAAAAAGCTAGGACATAATATTAAAGAAGAGATTCTAGTAACTCTAAGATATGGAATAGATTTAAAGGGAATTGCCTTTGATAGTATGATAGGACAGTACTTACTTAATCCATCACAAAATGATTATAGCTTAAAAATATTAGCAAAGGATTATTTGAATATTAATATAGATAGCAAAGAAAACCTTTTAGGCACAGGAAAGAACAAAAAAACATTTGGACAATTACTAATAGATGATAGAGTATTATATATAACTAATGCAATAGAAGTTATTTCGAGAGTAAAAAATATTATTGAAGAGTTAATTATGTCACAAAATATGAATGAATTATTTTATGAGGTGGAACTGCCTTTAATTAGCGTTTTAGCAAATATGGAATATGAAGGTTTTACTGTAGATGCTGGGAAATTAGTAGAGTTAGGTAAAGAATTTGATTCCAAGATTGATGTATTGACAAAATCAATATTTGAATTCGCAGGAGAAGAATTCAATATAAATTCTCCTAAGCAATTAGGAGAGATATTATTTGAAAAATTAAAATTACCTATAATCAAAAAGACTAAGACAGGCTATTCTACTAATGCAGAGGTTCTCGAAAAGCTAACTGAGGTACATCCTATAGCAGAAAAGATATTGGAATATAGACAATTAGTTAAATTGAAATCTACTTATGTAGATGGATTGATTTCTGTGATTGATGAAAGTACTGGAAAAGTTCATTCAAGTTTTAATCAAACTATTACAACTACAGGAAGAATTAGTAGTACAGAGCCTAATCTTCAAAACATACCTATTAGAACTGAGGAAGGTAGAAAGATAAGAAAAGTATTCACACCAAGTAGTATTGATTATGTTTTAGTAGATGCTGACTATTCGCAAATAGAGCTTAGGGTTTTGGCAAGTATTTCAGATGATCCAAAGCTAAAAGAAGCATTTTTTACTGGAGAGGATATTCATAGAAAAACCGCTTCTGAAGTGTTCGATGTCAGTATTGAAGAGGTTACACCTTTGATGCGTAGTAGAGCGAAGGCGGTAAATTTTGGAATAGTATATGGGATAAGCGATTATGGGCTTGCTAGAGACTTAAAAATTTCAAGAAAAGAAGCTAAGATATATATAGATAATTATTTGAAAAACTATGTTAAAGTAAAGGAATACATGAAAAGTATTGTAGACGAAGGAAAAAGTAAGGGATATGTTGAAACTATTTTACATAGAAGAAGATATTTACCTGAATTGGCTTCAAGAAATTTCAATATTAGGTCATTTGGAGAGAGAATGGCAATGAATACTCCTATACAAGGAAGTGCTGCTGATATAATAAAGCTAGCAATGGTTAATGTCTACAGTGAGTTGAAAAAGAGACAGCTAAAATCCAGGTTAATTCTACAAGTGCATGACGAATTGATTATTGAAGCTTATAAAGATGAAGTAGAAGAAATAAAAATTCTTTTAAAAGAACTAATGGAAGGTGCAATTTCCCTAAATGTTCCACTAAAAGTTGATATGGAAACAGGTGATAGTTGGTATGATACAAAATAAAACCAAGATTATTGGAATAACAGGTGGGATAGGAACAGGTAAAAGCACTGTTTCAAAGATAATAAAAGAAAGAGGTTTTCCAGTTATAGATGCAGATTTGATTGCAAGAGAAGTAGTTAATATTGGAGAACCTGCATATCATAAAATTGTTGAAACCTTTGGGAAACAGATATTAACTGGAGATAAAAGCATAGACAGAAAAAAGCTAGGTAATATTGTGTTTGGTGATGCTAATTCAAGATTTACTTTAAATAGTATCATTCATCCACTAATATATAGTAGGATCAAGGAGGAAATCTTACATTATTCCAAATCCAGTAATGTTGTTTTCATTGATATTCCTCTTTTAATAGAAGAAAAAGAGAATCTTGCTAAAGAAGGGATTTCTTTTGATGAAATATGGTTAGTCTATGCAGATCCAGAAATCCAGTTAAGTAGGATTATTGAGAGAGATAAAACTGATTACAAAAGCGCAATGCGAAGAATAAAAGCTCAAATGCATATAATTGATAAATTAAAATATGCAAATTTTGTCATAAATAATACAGGTAATGTGGAGGAACTTATTAGTAAAGTAAATAAGGCTTTGGAAGCGTTCTGATGTTTTTGGAGGGATAATGTTGCAGATTAAAACTATAAAATGTAGAAAATTTTTAGAAGCTTTTTTTGCTATTGTAATAGTAACAGCAGTACTATTGAGTTTTAAATGGATTGGCAGAACGCTTTACCCTATAAATTATAAGGAACAAATAGCTACTTATTCAAAAAAATATGATATTGACCCTTTTCTAGTTGCTGCAGTTATAAGAGTTGAGAGTAAATATAATAAAAATGCATTATCTCCTAAAGAAGCTAGGGGCTTGATGCAAATATCTCCTATAACCGGGAAATGGGGAGCTGCAGAAATTGGGATTTCAGGTTACAAAGATGAGCTTTTATATGAACCAGATATTAATATTGAAATTGGCTGTTGGTATTTAAATAAGCTTAATTCTCAATTTGAAAATAATTTGGAACTTGTATTAGCTGCTTATAATGGAGGAAGTGGAAATGTTACTAAGTGGCTTAATGATAGTAATTATAGCGATGATGGTAAAAGCCTTAAACACATACCATTTAAAGAAACTGAATTATATCTAAAAAAAGTTATAAAATCGTACGATATATATAAAAAGCTATATAACTCTGATTTTTTTTATTATAATTAAGAGTAAAGGATTTTATTATTATGAAGTGACTAATAAAAACTTAGTTAAAAAAATAACTTACCTTTAAATCAAAATTAAAATTGTTATACTTATAGTTGAGATGAAATTAACTGTAAAACAAAAGTAAGTTTATTATAAAAAGAGAGGATGAATACTGTGAGCTACTTAAAAAGCATAAAGGATGTACAGAATTATGATATAAATAGGGATAAAAGATTGCTGCATTCTGCACAGCATGAAGATATTCTTGCAGGCTTGACTACAGATATTTATTTTTTTACTACAATGGATGTTCTAGGAAGTATGGGAATCGGCGATAAGGAAGTTGTTGCTGAGATTTTTGCTAGAAAACCAGGAGTTCTTGTAGGCATTGAAGAAGTTAGAAATATTTTGAAAGACAAGGGTGTCGAGATGTGGGCTCTTGAAGAAGGAAAAGAGTTTCAACCTAAAGAAACCTTAGTTAGAATAAAAGGGCCATATGATAAGTTTGCCATTTTTGAATCTACTATACTAGGATGTTTAGCTAGTCCAAGTGGGTGGGCAACTGCAGCTAAGGAAATTAAAGAAGCCTGTGGAGATAGACCATTTATATGTTTTGGTACGAGACACGTTCATCCTTCAGTTGCACCTGTTATGGAGAGAGCAGCTAGAATTGGAGGAGCTAGTTCTGTGAGTAATATTTTGGCTGCAAAATTGATAGGTGAGAATCCAGCTGGGACTTTACCTCATGCAGCGTTTTTAGTAGCAGGTGATACTCTTTCAGTAGCTCAGAAGTATGATGAAGTAATGGCAGAATCATACAAGAGGATAGTCCTTGTAGATACATTTAAAGATGAAGTCGAAGAGACTTTAAGATTAGTTAAGGAAATGGGAAGAAAACTATATGGAATAAGATTAGATACTCCTAGTGAAAGAGGTGGGGTTACTGCTGATTTGGTTAGAGAGCTAAGGGCTAGGCTTGATATCGGTGGATATAACTGGGTTAAAATTTTCGTGTCAGGTGGATTGAAACCAGAGAAAATCAAAATATTAGCTGAGGCAGGAGTAGATTCTTTTGGAGTGGGCAGTTATATTTCTGGAGCACCTGCAATTGATATGACTATGGATATAAAAGAGGTTGAAGGTGTGGCAATTGCAAAAAGAGGAAGAATACCAGGGATAGTTGAGAATCCTAAGCTTGTTAAAATGCTCTAGCTTTAAGGAGGAAAACGAATTGAAGTACAAGAGACAAGTTTGTCTATTGTTAGTGGTATTTCAGATAATATTTTTGGGCGGTTGTAGGCTGAATGATAATTTTGATAATATAAGTGACCCTGAAATGGAAACTGATGAAGCTGTTGATATTGGGCCAGAGTATGGTGGGGAACTAGTGTTGCCAATATCTTATGTAATAACACTTAATCCATTATTAATCACAGATAGTTATTTATATAATTTTAATAAATTAATATTTGAAGGATTATTTGATATAGGTAGTGATTTTAAAGTAAAAAATATTTTGGCAGAAAACTATAACTATGACTCAGATGGCTTGGCTTTAAATATTAAGCTAAAAGAAAATATCAAATGGCATGATGGTGAAAATTTTACTGCAGAAGACGTTAAATTTACAATAGATACTTTGAAATATGGATTGACTAACAATAATCTAGCAAACAATTTATCTGATATAATAAAAACCTCAGAATCCTTAAGAAATATAAAGGAAGTAAGGGTAATTGATAATTATAATTTGAAATTAACTTTCAATAAACCATATGGAGGTTTATTAGAAGAATTAATTTTTCCTATTATTCCTAGACATATGTTTGTACAGGGGAGAGATATAAAATCTGCCTATGATAAAGCACTACAAAAAGATGGCTATATACCTATAGGAACAGGGCCTTATAAAGAAATCGAGGTTAATAAATTTAAGAATGTTACTCTAGAATCTTATAAGGATTACTGGGGAGATAAACCATATATATCAAGGATTATAGGAAAGGCTTTGAAGGATGAGAAATTAGCTATTATTTCTTTTGAGTCAGGACAAATTGATTTAGTAACGAGCTTAGGAGTAGATTGGGAAAAGTATGCTCAAAATAAAAGAGTTGAAATCTATGAATATGCGTCAAACAAATATGAGTTTTTAGGGTTTAATTTTAGAGAGGGAATTTTTATTGGAGAAAAAGGTAAAGCCTTAAGAAAAGCTATAGCTTATGGCATAGATAGACAATCTATAATACAAAAAATCTATCTAGGTCATGCAACTAGAAATGACGTACCTATACATCCTGATTCTTGGTTATTATCAGATGAGGCAAATTCATATGGATATAATGTAAATAAGGCTAGACAAATTATAGTATCAGCAGGTTGGAATGACATAGATGGAGATGGTTTCTTTGAGGATGCCGATGGGAAACAACTTACAATAAGATTAACAACCAATTCATATAATGACTTGAGAAGAGAAACTGCAAATATTATTGCAAAGAACTTAACCGATTTGGGGATAAAAGTAATAAAAGACTATAATGAAAATAAACAGGAGAACTTAAGCGAAGAAATCAAAGAAACTCAATGGGCGAATTTTATGCAAAAAGTAACATCTGGCTCATATGACATGGTACTACTTGGATGGGAATTATCTTATATTCCAGATTTGTCATTTGCTTTTCATTCTTCTCAAATAAACGGAGGTATGAATTTTATTGGGTACAATAATGAAAAAATGGATGAACTATTATCTCTTGCCCAAAATACCTACAAATCTGAAGATAAAAAGAAAGTTTATGAGCAAATTCAAGACTTGATAATCGATGAACTTCCTTATGTTAGTTTGTTTTTTTGTAATTCATCTATATTGGCTAATAGCAAAATCCATGGTGAAATTAGCCCCAATGATTTTAATATGTATAATGATATTGTAAAATGGTATATTCCTATGAAATTGCATGATAAAGAAAAGACACCACAATAACCTATATTTACAGTTGACACATGTTTAATTAATAGTTATAATAAATTCGTTAACCTTAAAAATTAGATTGTTAGAGTAGCAAGTATTAAACTATACTTGCTATTTAATGCAGGACTGGCGGAATAGGCAGACGCACTATCTTGAGGGGGTAGCGGTCAACGACCGTACGAGTTCGAGTCTCGTGTCCTGCACCATAAATAAAAAAGATGTATAATTATTATGTTACTAATAATTATACATCTTTTTTATTACATAATTTTTCTAATGAATAATGTAATGTTAGCTTATGATATATATAATATGTTTCATGTATTTCGATAAAAGAATACAAATTTTAAAATAATTTTTGAAATTTCAAAAAAAAGCAGGAAAAAGAAGTCAAATATAGAATAAATGGAATAGTTAGATATATTACAACCAGACAAAATGCCTAAATCTTTTTTCTATTTTATTATGACAAAATTATTTTTTTGATAATTAAATTGAGATAGTTGTCATAACCTATAATATAAAGAAAAAGGAGGGCAAGATCATGAGACGAAATGCTGGAAGGAGAGTAAACAGAAACAATAAGGACAGGCTTTATACAATTTTTGCATTTTTTGTAGTTGCACCTATTATTTCTATTGTGCTAGCTTTTGGGTTAGTACAAAATGTAATATTACCTAGACTTGCAGAGGAGCAGAAAACCATAAACACGATAGAAGAAGGATTAGGTGAAGAAGAGAAAAGTGATAATGAATTTAATATCGATACTAATATTACTGATAACGAAAATGTAACCGAAGTAGTACCAACAGAAGAAACACAAGGAACGGCAGGTGTTATTGAAGAAACTACATTTTATAGTGTACAGGTAGGTAATTTTAGTAGTATTACAAATGCTGAGGCTCTAGTTAAAGAACTAAAAGAAAACAATATAAATGACGGATATATTGTTAATAATGAAGAGTCTTACAAGGTGTTTGCAGGTGAATTTCAGATTAAAGATGAAGCTTATAATTACTTAGATAAAATAAGAAAATTGTATGAGGATGCCTTTGTAAATACATTATCTAGTAAAGAAAAAATTATAAGACCAGACTAAGAATTTAAATTAGGCTAATAGTTATGAGCTAAATTTCTACCTTTTGGCTCTAAATTAGCAACTTCATATAACTAAATTTTCTGTTTTTTTACTCTGAACTGACATAAAATTATCAATATATTTATCTAGTTATTACTAAGAATGTTTTCTGTTGTGCAAATCAAATACTATATAGTATAGATTTATTTAGTAATTATTAGAATGATAAGTATTTTTTAGAACTAAGATTGGGGTGAGATAATGAAATTAAGTGAAATTAGGGACATATTAGATGCAGATGTCCTAGTTGGTGATGAGTTTTTAGACAGAGAAGTATATTCAGCATTCGGCTCTGATTTAATGAGTGATGTTCTTGCGTTTATTAATGAAAAAACAATATTATTAACTGGTCTTACTAATCCGCAGGTTATAAGAACTGCTGAAGTCGCTGATCTTTTTGCTATAGTCTTCGTAAGGGGAAAGATGCCTAGCAAGGATTTATTAGACCTAGCCCTAGAAAAAGACATAGCGATTATGACTACAGAGTATACTCTTTATACTACAAGTGGTAAGCTTTACGAAAATGGACTAAGGGGAGTAATGATAGAGGGCGTGTTAAGATAATGGATGGAAACAATGATAAAATCACATTAGAATATGAAATAGCACAAAATGATTTTAAAAGTGCAGGAGAGGCATCAAGTAATGTGAAAAAGGTATTAAATCACTTAGGTATTGATTCTAAAATAGTTAGAAGAGTTGCCATAGCAACTTATGAAGCAGAAATGAATATAGTAATTCACTCATATGGAGGTAGGATTATAGTAACAATATCTACCGATAAGATCGAGATTAATGCTCATGATGAAGGACCAGGAATAAAGGATATTAATTTAGCAATGCAAGAGGGATATTCTACTGCCTCGAACATGGTACGAGAGTTGGGGTTTGGAGCAGGAATGGGTATCCCTAATATGAAAAAATGTTCTGATGTTTTTGACATCAACTCTTGTGAGAATAAAGAAACTTTAGTTTCAATGATAATCTATATTAAGCATAATTAGAAAATAACTAGTGGGTGATTAACTTGAAAGAATATTTTCACTCTGTAGTGTTAGACAATAAAAAATGTAATGGTTGTACAAACTGTATGAGAAGATGTCCAACAGAGGCTATAAGAATAAGAGATAAAAAGGCAGTCATTACAAAGGACAGATGTATTGACTGTGGAGAATGCATAAGGGTTTGTCCTTATCATGCACAAGATGTTATTGCAGATGATCTAAGTGCATTAGAAAATTACAAATTTAATATTGCTATTTCACCAATGTCATTATATGGACAATTTAGTGTGGACACAGATATGAATAAGGTTTTTTCAGGAATAAAATCTTTGGGTTTTGATTTAGTATTTGATGAAGGATGTGCTGCTGATGTATTAACTGTTGCCATAAAGGACATTTTGAAAAATAAAAGTCTTCAAAAACCAGCAATATCTTCTTTGTGTCCTGCTATTTTAAGAATTATTCAAGTAAGGTTTCCATCCTTAATTGATAATATTATAAAAGTTGAATCTCCAATGGAAGTGGCAGCCAGAATTGCTAAAACGAAAGTTATGAAAGGGTATGGATTAAACTTTGATGACATTGGAGTTTTTTATTTAGCACAGTGTCCTGCAAAAGTAACTAGCATCAAACGGCCCATTGGGATAAAAAAATCTTATGTTAATGGAGCATTGTCAATTAAGTCTATATATGGTGATATAGTAAAAAATGCCAAAAAAACACGGGAAGATGAAGATTTTATTAAGGCATCACCCAAGGGAGTTGGATGGAGTAGAGTTGGTGGTCAGAGCTATGCCATAGGAGTAGAAAATTATATAGCAGTTGATGGAATTGAAAATGTCATCAAAGTTTTAGAGGAGATTGAACTTGGTAAACTCAATAATATTGATTATTTTGAAGGACTAGCTTGTGTAGGAGGATGCGTAGGTGGGCCTTTAAATGTAGAGAATCCTTTTATTGCAAAAGCTAGGATAAGAAATATTGCAAGAACTTCAGCAGGAAATGAAATAGTAGATGACGAATATATAAATGAAATAATAGGTCAAGAGCTTGTTAATTGGACTGAAAAGATAACTCCAAAGGCTATATTGATTTTAGACAATGATATCCACAAAGCTATGAAAAAGATTGAACTAATAGGCTTAATACGAAAAGAGCTACCGGGGATTGACTGTGGCTCGTGTGGTGCTCCTTCCTGCAATGCTCTTGCAGAAGACATTGTTAGAGGGAAAGCTAAGATAGATGATTGTATTTTTATTTTAAAAGAAAAAATCAGAAAAAAAGAAATATAATGGAGGCAGTATATGAATCTATCGGAGATAGTTGATAAAATTGAGCTTGAAGTTGTTACTGAATTTGAATTGCCAATAAGACAAGTAGAGGGAATCTATATAGGAGATTTACTAAGTATAGTGATGTCAAAGGCACAGCAGAACTTTTTATGGATTACTATTCAAACTCATATAAACATTATAGCAGTAGCAACACTAGTTGATTTGACAGGTATAATAATTGTTGAAGGTATGGAAATAGAAAAGGATACTATTGATAAGGCAATGGAAGTAGGGATACCTCTTTTTAAGACTAATTTAAGTGCCTATGAAATTGCATGCAAATTAAGAGAAATTGGAGTATAGAATGAATGTATCATATGATCTCCATATTCATTCTGCTTTGTCACCGTGTGGCGATAATGATATGACTCCTAATAATATAGTTAATATGGCATATGTTAAAGGATTAGACGTTATAGCTATTACAGATCATAATTCTATGTTAAATCTAATACCAACTGCAGAAGTGGCAAAAAGGAAAGGTATTTTAATAGTTCCTGGTATAGAAGTAACTACCAGAGAAGAAGTTCATGTACTATGCTATTTTCCAACAATTAATGAAGGAATGAGTTTTCAAGATATAATATTTAATAGCCTCCCTAATGTTAAAAACAATGAAGATATATTTGGACAACAGCTTATTTTAGATCATGAAGATAATATTTCAGGAAAAGTAGAAAGAATGCTGTTAAGTAGTAGTGGATTTACAATAGAAGAAATATTCCAATTAGTTAAGGAGCATAATGGAGTACTTGTGCCTGCACATATTGACAGAAAATCCTTTAGTATTGTATCTACACTGGGATTTATTCCAAATACTATAGATATTAAAACCATAGAAGTTTTTGACTTAAATGTTTTAGAAAATATGAAGAACACATTATCGCTAGAGAAATACAAGATTATTAAAAACTCAGATGCTCATTATCTTGTTGATATCAATGAAGCATATTATTATTTCAATTTAAATTCATTTACAGCTAAATCTGTTGTAGAACACCTTAAAGGCTCGGGGTGATGAGATTGAAGGAATTATCCTTACACATATTAGACTTGGTGGAAAATTCAATTAATGCACATGCAAAGCTAGTAACAATAACTGTAATTGAGGATTTAAGTAATAACCTTTTAAAGATTATTATAGAAGATGATGGCAAAGGTATGGACAAAAGTTTTTTAAGAGTTGCAGACAATCCCTTTATCACAACAAGAAAAACTAGAAATGTAGGACTTGGCCTATCACTTATGAAAGCAGCAGCTTTAAGAACTGATGGAGATCTTTATATTAAATCCAAAAAAGGTAAAGGCACAAAAGTAGTGGCTATTTTTAAGCATAATCATATTGACAGGGCACCACTTGGAAATATGGGAAGCACAATTAGTACCCTATTAAATAGAGAAGAAAATATTGATTATTTATATATTCATCAGCTAAATAACAAACAATTTGAATTTGACACAAGGGAGATTAGAAAGCTTTTGGGAGAGGTTAAATTAAATACTCCTGAGGTTATATTATGGACACAAGAATATATAAATGATAATATTAGGAAATTAAGTAAATTATGTAAGCAATAAAAATTAGACATAAATGGTCAAAAAGTATACAATGCGCAAAAAAAATGATACAATAATATAAAAGGAAATAAGGACCTAGTAATATGGTCCTAATTTTGTTCATAAAAGAGCATATTTTAAAAATTTTAACGACAATATTTTAGCTTTTTCTATGTGTTTTGATAAAAAACAATAATAAGAGCTATTAATATTGTTTATTTCTTGTCAACGCAGGTTTTTTGTATACAAAGGTTGAATTAGTTTTTCTGGCGTTATATAATCAATATTAAATTAATTAACAAGAGGTGAAAAATATGAATCTTAGAAGCTTTACCTTTAAGGGTGGGATACATCCTCCTCACTACAAAAGGTACTCAGAAAAAGCTGAGATAGAAAAAGCCGAAGAACCTAAAGTAGTTATTATTCCAATGCAACAGCATATTGGTGCTCCATGTGAACCTATTGTTAAGGTAGGAGACAAAGTAAAAGTTGGTCAGAAGATAGGTGAAGCAAAGGCCTTCGTTTCCGCACCAGTGCATTCTAGTATTTCTGGTATAGTTAAGAAAATAGCTCCTATGAATACTCCAACTGGTAGTGGAGTTATGTGTGTAACTATAGAATCTGATGGACTTAGCGAAATCCATGAAAACGTTATACCAAAAGGTGACATTGATAAACTTACTAAGGAAGAAATTATTAGCATTATAAAAGAAGCTGGTATAACTGGACAAGGAGGAGCGAGCTTTCCTACACATGTGAAACTTTCTCCGCCACCAGACAAAAAGATTGACACAGTTATCCTAAACGGAGCAGAATGTGAACCTTATTTAACTGCTGATCATAGATTAATGCTTGAGCAGCCTGAAAAAATTGTTTTAGGACTAAAAGTATTGATGAAATCAGTAGGTGTTAACAAAGGTTATATAGGTATTGAAAATAATAAACCAGATGCAATAAAATCAATGCTCAAAGCTACGGAAAATGAAACTAATATTGAAGTGGTATCTCTAGTAGCTAAATATCCGCAAGGAGATGAAAAGCGTTTAATAAATGCAGTAACAGGAAGAGAAGTACCATCAGGTGGTCTTCCAATGGATGTAGGTGTTATTGTAAATAACGTAGGCACAGCAGCAGCAGTTGCTAATGCTATACAAATGGGGATGCCTTTAGTAGAGAGGATAGTTACAGTAACTGGTAGCGCAATAAATACTCCAAAAAATCTCTTGGTGAAAGTAGGTACACCATTTAAGGATTTAATTGCTCAGTGTGGAGGCTATAAAGGAACTCCTGGAAAAATTATTATGGGTGGACCTATGATGGGGCTTGCTCAGTTTACTGATGAAGTGCCAGCTATTAAAGGCACATCAGGTATATTGGTTTTAAATGAAAAAGAAGCTAGGATCCCAGAGCCTAACCCTTGTATTAGATGTGGGAAGTGTGTAGATATTTGTCCAGTAAATTTACAACCATTATTTATAAGTCAATTGTCATTAAAAGGTAAGTATGATGATACACAAAAATACCATGTATTAGATTGTATAGAATGTGGCTCATGCTCTTTTATTTGCCCATCTAAGAGACCACTATTGCAATCAATAAGAGTAGCAAAAAGAGAAGTAATAGCAAAAAGAAAGAAAAGCTAATTGATTGGGGGGGTAATAATGGAAAACAAATTAATTGCTTCATCTTCTCCGCATATAAGGTCAGATGAAACTATTTCTAGAATAATGTTGGATGTAATCATAGCACTTCTTCCTGCTACATTAGCCAGCATATACTTTTTTAGATTTAATGCATTAAAACTAATAGTTCTTTCTATTGCTTCAGCAGTTATTACAGAAGCTATATTTCAGAAAGCTCGAAAACAACCTGTAACTATAAATGATTTAAGTGCAGTAGTAACTGGATTATTATTAGCATTTAATATTCCTGCATCAGCACCTTGGTGGATACCAGTTATAGGTTCAGCATTTGCTATTGCCATAGTAAAACAGTTTTTTGGTGGATTAGGACATAATTTTATGAACCCTGCATTAGCTGGAAGGGCAATGCTTTTAGCTTCTTGGCCAACTATTATGACAGGATGGGTAACTCCTGGGGCAGATGCTGTAAGTACTGCAACACCACTAGCGATATTGAAAGGACAAGCAGAAGGGGTTCTTCCTTCTTTTACAGATATGCTATTTGGAAACATAGGTGGTAGTTTAGGAGAAACTTCTGCCATATTACTAATAATTGGTGGGATATATTTACTCTATAGAGGAGTAATTAATTGGAGAATACCTTTTACTTATATTGGTACAGTTGCTATAATGATGCTTGTATTTGGTGGCGGCATTGAAAACGTGATTTATCACTTGTTAGCAGGTGGTCTTATGTTAGGAGCATTTTTTATGGCTACAGATTATGCGTCTTCACCAGTTACAAAGAAGGGTCAAATTATATTTGGAATCGGAGCAGGTCTACTAACTGCTATAATTAGACTTAAAGGCGGATATCCAGAAGGAGTATCTTACTCAATACTTCTAATGAACGTGGCAGCACCATTAATTGATAAGTATACTAGCCCAAAAGTATTTGGGGAGGTGAAGCAGAATGCGTGAGATTGTTAAACTTGGATTAATTCTTTTCATAATAACAGCAATAGCTGCATCACTTCTTGCATTCGCAAATGAAGCAACAAGTGGATTAATTGCACAAGTTCAGGAGCAGGAGAGTAACAAAGCTAGACAAGAAGTTCTTCCTTCTGCTGAGAATTTTATACCACTAGATGAAAGTGAATTTAATTCAATAGTAGCTGAAAACAATAAGGTTAAAGAGGTTTATATTGGTAAGAATTCAGCTGATGACATAGTTGGATATACTATAAAAACTATAGCTTCTGGATATGGTGGAAACATTGAAGTAATAACTGGGCTTTCTGCTGAGGGACAAATTACTGGCATGAAAGTAGTTAGCCATTCTGAGACTCCGGGTTTAGGTGCTAATTCAACTAAACCAGAATTCCAAAGCCAATTTGTAGGAAAATCAACATCTTCAAATATAACTGTAGTAAAATCCGCACCTAAAGATAGTGAGATCCAGGCTATTTCAGGTGCTACAATAACTTCAAAGGCTGTATCAAGCGGTGTTAATATGGCTTTAGATATTTTCAATGGTAAACTTGCAAAGTAGACTTACAATAATGGAGGTGAAGCTATGAGCTTAAAAGATTTTAAAAATGGATTAATTGATGAAAACCCTACATTTGTTCAGTTAATTGGTATGTGTCCAACTCTAGCAGTTACCACTTCATCTATGAGTG
Source organism: Proteiniborus sp. (assembly GCF_040308045.1). Classification (NCBI taxonomy): domain Bacteria; kingdom Bacillati; phylum Bacillota; class Clostridia; order Eubacteriales; genus Proteiniborus; species Proteiniborus sp. Next base: position 12,050 of record NZ_JAWRHZ010000030.1, on the reverse strand, counting down.
GTTTATCTATGGGATTGGCTACAACTGCCGTTTTAATTGGTTCGAATTTAGTTATATCGCTTTTAAGAAAAGTTATACCAGATAAGATAAGGATTCCTGCCTTTGTCGTAATAATTGCTTCATTTGTTACATTGATACAAATGTTTATGAATGCGTATGTACCAGCACTATATGCTTCTTTAGGATTATACATTCCTTTAATCGTTGTTAACTGTATAATACTAGCTAGAGCAGAAGCTTTTGCTTCTAAATATGGACCAATCAGATCTATAGCAGACGGGTTAGGTATGGGACTTGGATTTACCGTAGCTCTTACAATACTTGCATCTATAAGAGAACTATTAGGTGCAGGCTCTATCTTTGGTTTTTCACTTTTTGGACAGGCCTATAAACCTGCATTATTGATGATTTTACCTCCTGGTGCATTTCTAGCTTTAGGAATATTAATTGGATTTAAAAATTGGCTTACAAAAAAGAAAGCTTTAAATAGTTAAGGGGGGATATAAATGAGTTTTTTCGCTATATTAGTTAGTTCAATACTAGTTAACAACTTTGTAATGTCTAGATTTTTAGGTATTTGTCCTTTTCTTGGTGTATCAAAGCAAGTAGAAACTGCACTTGGTATGGGAGCAGCCGTTACATTTGTTATGGCAATAGCCTCTGCGGCAACATATGTAGTGCAAGTATCAATATTAGATAGATTCGGATTAGGATATATGCAGACCATAGTTTTCATATTGATAATTGCAGCCTTAGTACAGCTAGTAGAATTATTTATAAAGAAGGCAAGTCCAACTCTTTATCAGGCTTTAGGAGTGTACTTACCACTTATTACTACTAACTGTGCAGTTTTAGGTATTGCAATATTAAATATTCAAATGGAATTATCATTATTAGAAAGTGTAGTACATGCTGTAGGAGCTGCTATAGGCTTTACATTGGCCATAGTACTTTTTGCTGGTATAAGGGAAAGACTTGCCTTAGCTGATGTACCTGAATCTTTTCAAGGTTTCCCTGTTGCTCTTATTACAGCAGGACTTATGTCAATAGCTTTTCTAGGCTTCACTGGACTTGTATAGGAGGTGAATGGGACGATGAATAATATAGTAACGGCTGTAATTAGTTTAAGTAGTATGGGGCTTCTATTTGGAGCAGGCTTAGCCGTAGCTGCTAAAGTCTTTGCAGTAGAAGTAGACCCAAAGGTTGAACAAATAAGAGGAGCCTTACCAGGAGCTAACTGTGGAGCTTGTGGCTTTCCAGGTTGTGATGGATTAGCAAGTGCAATAGCAAATGGGAGTGCACCAGTAAATGGCTGCCCTGTTGGTGGAACTATAAGTGCAGAAAAAATTGCAGAAATAATGGGAGTAGCTGCTGGTGAGACTGATAAAAAAGTTGCTAGAGTAACTTGTGGAGGTACTAGTTGTAATGCATTTGAAAAGTTTGAGTACACAGGAATTAAAGATTGTAAAGCAGCAGTCTTAGTTTCTGGTGGAAGCAAGTCATGTTCATATGGTTGTTTGGGACTAGGAACTTGTGTAAGTGTATGTCAGTTTGGGGCTATTGATATCATAGATGGAATAGCAGTAATAAACCCTGAAAAATGTACTGCCTGTGGGAAATGTGTATCAGAATGTCCAAAGGCTGTTATAAAGATGGTACCTTATGAACAAAAGGTTGTAGTAGACTGTAATAGCAAGGAGTTTGGAAAAGACGTTAAAGTAAAATGTACGGTAGGATGTATTGGATGTCAAATCTGTGTAAAGGCCTGTCCTTTTGGTGCAATGGAGTTTGAAAACAATCTTGCTAAGATTAACTATGACAAATGTACAAACTGTATGATATGTGCAGAAAAATGTCCTACTAAAGCTATTTGGGCAGATTTTGAAAGTAGAAAAAAAGCATTTATTGATGAAGATAAGTGTGTTGGTTGTACAATTTGTGCAAAGCAATGCCCAGTAGATGCTATAGAAGGAGAGCTTAAATCAAAGCATAAAGTTATAGAAGATAAATGTGTAGGCTGTGGGGCATGTGCTAAGAAATGTCCTAAGAATGCAATAGAAATGAAATAGGCGATAAAAAACCTGCTAGTACTAGCAGGTTTTTTTGTTCTAATGATATCAAGGTAAAGATAAGTTCACTATTTGAAATCTAATTAGTAGATTATTTTTTCTCAAGCAACAAATTGTACAAGCTTTTCTCTGTATATATCAATCAATTCCTTTTCTGTTACATTTTCACTTGCTTTATCAAATACTACATTTCCACTGTCTAGCATTACTATCCTATCTGAGTATTCTACAGCATCTTTCATATTATGAGAAATCATTATAGTTGTAATAGAATATTTTTTTATTAATTCCCTTGTTTTTTGCATAATTACTTTAGATGTTTTTGGATCTAGTGCTGCTGTATGCTCATCAAGAAGTAACAAATCAGGATGTTTCATAGTTGCCATTATTAGGGAAAGACATTGCCTTTGACCACCAGATAAAAACTTAACCTTGGTATTTAACTTACTTTCAAGACCTAAATCCAAATCTCTTAGTAGCTCTATATATCCATCTGTTCTATTCTTTTTTATTAGCCTTCTTAAAGTGAATTTTTCACCTTTTTTATCAGCCAAGGATAGATTTTCTAATATAGTAAGCGAGGGTGATACACCCATAGAAGGATTTTGATATACTCTTCCTATATGGATTGATCTTTTTTCTTCTCTTAGTTTTGATATATCTTTATCATTTAGCAAAATTTGGCCTTTATCTGCTAATATACTTCCACCTATTAAATTAAGGAGAGTGCTTTTTCCGCAACCATTAGAACCAATTATCGCAGTACATTTATTTTCTTCAAATTCAATATGAAAATTGTTAAAGATATTTATCTCATTATCAGTATTTTTATTAAAACTCTTTGATAGGTTCTCTATTTTTAACATTTTTTTCTCCCCCTTTATTCTTTTTACACATTAATATGTTAGTAGCAAAATTATTATATGAAATAAATGCTATTACTATTATTGCACTAATTGCTTTAAGATCAGTTGGGTTTAAACCTAAATCTATGGCAATTCCACCAATGAGTTTATAGATTAATGCTCCTACAATTGACCTTGTAGTATTTTTAAATTTGTATGAATTTCTTTTTATTGTATCGCCTATAATTATCGAAGCAAGAGCTACTACTATTATAGAACTCCCCATCGTTATATCTGCAAAGCCTTGTATTTGGGCCATTAATGCACCGCTTAAAGCAACTAGTCCATTAGCTATCATCAGTCCTATAACCTTATATTTATTACTGTTTTCCCCTAAGGATTTAACTAAGGATTCATTATCTCCTGTTGCTATTAACAAATAACCTGTTTCAGTTTTCAAAAATTGATCAATAATGATTTTTAATAACAAGACAATTAATATTAATACTGCTATGGTAGAACCTAAATTGAAAATTGAACCATAACTAAACAATGGTATATTAGCTTTTCCGTTTATTTTTAGATTAACAGAATATAGTACTGTCATGGTTAATATTCCTGCTAACAAAGGTTTTATTTTCAATTTAATAAATAGGGTTGCTGTAAACAATCCTGCTAATGTACCAAAACAGAATGCCATTAGAGTACTTAATATAGGGTTCAATCCCATAGATACAAACTTGGCAAACACAAAAGCTCCAAAGGGAAATGTTCCCTCTACTGATAGGTCTGCCATATCTAGAACTTTATATGTTAATACAACTCCCATAGCTAATACAGCAAATATAAGTCCTTGCTCCATAGATGTTACGATTAAAGAATTCATTTTCGTACCTCCAAGTCAATAGAAATTAAATATTATATTTACATTGTACTTTTATTTTATTCTTCTACTTTTATAGCATTTTCGAATAAATGTAATTTTTCATCTAATCCTAATGCTTTTAAAGTTTTTTGATTTACTGTTGTTATAGTTTTTTCTGCTCTCTCAACAGGTATTGTTGATACATCTTTTTTATCTATAAGGATTTCTTTTGCCATCTTTGCAGTTTGTTTTCCTAGTTCATAGTAGCTAAGCCCATTTGTTATAAGTAGTCCGCCTTTTACTTGTGTTTCTTCTGCTGAAACTGTGACCATATTATTTTCTATAGCTACCTTCGACATTAATTCTACTGATGCTGCTACCATATTATCAGTAATCATATATAATGCATCTACTTTTTTTACTATAGAGCTAATGGCTTGAGGAAGTTCATTTACATTACTTATACCAACAGTTACAATTTCAAGACCTTCTACAGGTGCTAATTCCATTACTTCTTCTATTTGCACCTGTGAATTAGCTTCACTAGTGTTGTATAATATACCTATAGTCTTAATTTTTGGATTAATTTCTTTAAACATCTTTAATTGTGATGCTGTAGGAGCCATGTCAGATGTGCCAGTTATATTACCACCAACATTTTTCCAATCAGAAACTATTTCTGCCTTTACAGGATCTGTTACAGCGCTAAATAATACAGGTATATGAGAAGTAGCTTGTTTAGCGCTTTGTGCCGCTGGTGTTGCTATGGCAAATATTAAATCTACATTATCTGCTGAAAATTTCTGTGCTATGCTAACTGTATTTGGAATATCACCCTGGGCGTTTTTGTAGATTATTTCAGCATTTACACCTAACTCTTTTAAACCATCTTCAAAGCCTTTTCTTGTATCATCTAATGCTGGATGTTCAGCTAACTGACTGATGCCAATTTTAAAGATTTTTTCTTCAGAAACCTTCCTATCTTGCTTATTATTTGAACTACATCCTGATAAAATTATCATACTAACTAATATTATTGCTACTAAGCTGCTGACTTTGCTTTTTTTCATTATTTTTTCCCCCTTAAATAATTATGTTAGACTTAAGCATTTTGGGTAATAAAAAAATCTTTCGCGTCCTACAAATATAGCTTTTAGCTATACTTATAGGGACGAAAGATTTTATATCCGCGGTACCACCCTAATTATGACAAAAAGTCATCACTTATTCAGACCTAACAGTCCTATCCCTTATAACGATGGGCCTTCGGATTCGCCTACTTGAAAAGCCGTTTAACGAATCTGCTCAGGAGTGAATATTATATATCTTCTTAATGTTGGCTTTCACCTTACCCAACTCTCTGTAATTAAGTGTAGATATCTTTCTCTCCGTCAAAGCATTTTTAATATTAAGCTATATGATAATACTATAATATTATAATGTCAACACTTTTTATGAGTAATTTTTGACAGAATATTTTTGTATGCAAATATGACTTTGCTAACTCATATTTTTTTATGTTAAACTAGATACATAATCAGTTATAGTTTATGACTAAGTCTAGAGGTGGGTTAAATTGAAAAATTTCAAAAAAATTATTGTTGCATCAGCAATAGTGGCTTTAGCTTCACAAGTAAATATTGGATTTTCAGGTACGGATTTTAGAGTCTCTGGAGGAATAATTCTCCTTGCTATACTACTTTTTCAGTACAAAGCACTAAAACCAGTATTAACAGGAGTTGTATCAGGAGTAGCAGTATATTTTCTTAGACTAATTGTTTATTTTTTGACAAACAGGAATCTTTACTTAATTATATGGTCATATCAATTGGAGATATTATTTTATACTTTTTATGGAATCATTTATTCGTTATTATATAGGAAAAAAACTAAAGTCAATATTAACCAATTACTATTAATTATGGTCGTCAGCGATTTTGGTGCAAATATTGTAGAATTATATGTTAGAACAAGGGTAGGAGGCACTCAAGTACATTGGGAGATTATCACTACATTATTATTTGTAGCAATAGTACGTTCTGCTATAGTATGGCTTGTTCTAAATGGATTCAAGTATTATAAAATGCTCCTAATGAAAGAGGAACATGAAGAGAGATATAAAAGACTTCTATGGTTGACTGCGCAGCTTAAAACAGAAATGTACTGGATGGAAAAAAATATGGACAATATTGAAAGAATTATGTCTAATTCCTATAGGCTATTTGAAAAGATAAGCCTCAATGAAGACAAAGACAAGTGGGCAGATGGGGCAGTAACTATTGCCAGAGACGTTCATGAAATAAAAAAAGAATATGAGTTGGCTATTAGAGGCATGAAAGAAATTACAGAAAACAAACTTCAGGATCAAGGCATGAACTTTAAAGATATTATTACGATACTAGAAGAGACTATGCAAATGGAAATAAAACGTAAGGGTAAGAATATCAATCTATTATTTAAGAATGGAGAAAACTTTTATACAGCAAAACACTATTATCTTATGTCTATATTTAGAAACCTGATAATGAATGGAATAGATTCGATACCTGATTCAGCTGTAAAGGCTAATATTACTCTTACACATAGTACTGAAGAAGAACAGCATATTTTTGAAATTTCTGATACAGGTTGTGGTATAAATGAAGAGGATTTAAATCACATATTTTCACCAGGATTTTCTACAAAAATAGATTACAAGACAGGTCAAATTAATAGAGGATTAGGGCTAAGCGTAGTTCAAGATATAGTGGAAAACCGTTTATATGGGAAAATAACTGTAAGTTCTATAGAGGGCAAGGGAACTATTTTTGAAATTTATGTTCCAAGAAAGTCTTTGGAGGTGGTTTAAGATGAATATTTTTATTGTTGAGGATGATAGTAATATTATAAAAATACTAGAAAAAATAATAAAGGATAGAGAGTTGGGCAATTTATTGGGGTATGCCAAGGATGGAGTAAATGGCCTGCTGGAAATTCAAAGCTTAAATCCTGATATTGTATTAGTTGACTTACTAATGCCTGGCAAAGATGGGATAAGTCTAGTGAAAGAGGCAAAGGCTATACATCCTAATACTCAATTTATTATGATATCACAAGTAACTTCTAAGGACATGATTGGTAAATCATATCAAAGTGGAATAGAATACTTTATTTCTAAGCCTATTAATGCCATAGAAGTGGAGAGTGTTATTAGCAAGGTTCAGGATAAACTAAATATGAATAGAAAATTAAATCAAATTCAAAGCCTTTTTACTCAGGAGCAAAACAATCTTGAAACTAGGAAAGTTAGTTATAGCGTTGAGGGAGTGAAGAGGGTGATGCAAAGGATTGGTATTGTTGGAGAAGCAGGTAGCCAAGATATTATAAATATAGTAAAATATCTTCATGATACTAAACAGAATATGTCGAGCCTTACAGTAAAGGAGCTTTGCAGTCACTTTACTAAACAAGTCAAGACTATGGAACAAAGAATTAGGAGGACAGCTACTGTCGGAATGATTAACCTTGCAAATCTAGGAATAGAAGATTATATGAATGAGATATTTACAGAATACTCTAATGGCTTATACAATTTTGAACAAATAAAAATAGAAATGGACTATATTAGAGGCAAAAGTAAAAAGAGAGGAAAGGTAAATCTAAAGAAGTTTATTGATGGAATGGTTTTTTATAGTAGTAGAGAAAATTAAAAAAGGTTGAATAAGAGCATTTACTCTTATTCAACCTTTTTTAATTCTACATAATAAAAAAGCAGAAAAAATTTGTACTATATTGAAACTTTCTGAAGTTTCTTGAAGGTCACTAAATATAATCAAAATATAATAATTTTAAAATTGTGGGAATGCACAAGGAAAACGTTATATTAAATTAATTCTAAGCTTTTCACAAACAAAAGGCGAACATATTTAAATATTGGAGGTTAGAATATGGATACTGGAAAAATACTAGAGTTAATTGAAAAAGTTAATGGTTTCCTTTGGGGACCTGCTATGCTTTTACTATTATTGGGCACTGGAGTATTATTAACTTTTAAGCTGAGGTTTTTACAAATAACAAAATTAAAAACAGCTTGCAAGCAAGTATTTAGCAAACCTGAAAATGAGTCTGGTGATGTGGGAATGTCTCCATTTCAATCTCTGGCAACTTCAATAGCTTCTCAAGTTGGAACAGGTAACTTAGCTGGAGTAGCCACTGCAATAGTTTCAGGTGGACCTGGTGCTATATTTTGGCTGTGGATTAGCGGTTTTTTTGGAATGGGAACCATTTTCTCTGAGGCAGTATTGGCTCAAGTATTTAAAAAAAGTGAGGATGGAGAGTTAAGAGGAGGTCCTGCATATTATATAAAATATGGACTTAATAAGCCACTATTAGCAGCTTTCTTCGCAATATCAATAGTACTTGCTCTTGGCTTTATGGGAAACATGGTACAATCAAACTCTATATCTGTAGCTGTTAACAACGCTTTTCCTATTCCTAAAATTGTAATAGGAGTAGGAGTTGCAATATTAGCAGGTATGATTCTTATTGGAGGAACAACTCGTATAGGTTCCTTTACTGAAAAGGTGGTTCCTTTGATGGCTGGTTTATATATTCTAGGATCCATTGTTATAGTAGCACTTAATTTTAATCAATTGATTCCAACATTAAAAATGATTATTGTTTCGGCTTTTACGCCCCAAGCTGCAGTTGGAGGATTTCTAGGTGCTACTATTAAGGATGCAATGAGGTATGGAATAGCAAGAGGATTATTTTCAAATGAAGCAGGTATGGGTTCAACTCCACATGCTCATGCAGTTGCAAAGGTAGATCATCCTGTTCAGCAAGGTCTTATGTCAATCTTTGGAGTAATAGTTGGTACTTTGATATGTACTCTTACAGCTTTAGTTATATTAATGACAGGAGTTCTAAATACTGGGACAACGGGAGCAGAATTGACTCAGCAAGGCTTTTATGTAGGTTTTAGTAGATTAGGAAACTTCGGGGGCTATTTTGTAGCTATTGCATTATTCTTCTTCGCTTTTTCTACAATTATTGGCTGGTATTTCTTCGGAGAACAAAACATCAAGTTTCTTTTTGGAAAAAAGGGAATTAAGTATTATAGAGCAATTGCATTAATCATGGTTGCATTAGGATCAGTTCTTGATGTAGAACTTGTGTGGGGATTAGCAGATACATTTAATGCATTAATGGTAATTCCAAACTTAATTGCTTTAATAGGTCTATCTGGTATAGTTATTAAATCTGTCAATGAATTTGGAGAAAAGTATGAAGATAAAAAAGCAAGCAAAAAGGCAATATTAAAAAAAGGACTAAGTACTACGATTATTAAGTAATAAGCTGATTTTTTGATTCTATAACATAGAATCTCCCCTTAGAATATAAAATATATATGAACTCTAAGGGGAGATTTTTAATTCATAAACTCTTAAAACCTCGCATTTCTAGGCTATTTATTTGATAATACTATAATCTTAGGTTAGGACAAAATTATATAGTCATTAATTTCTATAAATTTTTAACATCTACCACCAAATCCAAAAGGCATGAATAAAAATACTAATATTAAGAAAAAGAATAGCAATTCACTTCCATTATTCCCAAAACATCCTGTTCCATCAGCCATTGTACAACCTCCCATCAATTGATTAGTTAGGCTTTACACCTAATACATTATATTATCCACAGAAATATGTGTTACGTAATTATTAGAAAAACAATATTAACACTAATAAACATTAAATAATTTATCTATAATCTAAAAATAATGCTGTAACGCAAAAGCTCATAACATTACAGCATTTAGACAAAAACTTTCATAAATGTATTAAAATATTTTATTTTGCCACGAGGCATCTTTAGTACAGATTACCTCTGTTACATCTTTAATTTTAATTACTAAACCAACAGCATACCTCATACCAACATATACGCATCGCATATGAATTTTCAAAACTATCATAAGTATAAATATTTACATATTGCAGCTAAAAAATTCGTCTGTTGAAATAATTATACTAAATCTTGAATTTAAACTTTTATGAAGGGAAGATAGCTTATTTAAGGCTTTAAATCAATTTGTCATTTTGATAAACAGTATCACAAACGGAATGAACAACATAGCCTTGTTGTTCATTCTGTTTGAAATGCTGTTTGTCTATAATACCTTGTTCAGGTATTATTCTGATGCTAGTATATTGTTAAACAAGTATCACAAATGAGCCATTTAAATTTATAAAAACAAATCAAAAGAGGAATAATCTTTAGATTGACAACTTAACACCATACCTTTAATGAAAGACAATTCTCAATAGTCATACTATATTCATGGTTATCCTTATTATAAAGATATTAGCTTTATAAGTTCTATGGTTTTTCAAAAAAAAATTATATACGAAACATGTAAACTTGAATTAGTTCAGCTTGAGAAGGAGGTGAATCCTTGTTTTCAAACTACAGAAAAATGATGAATAAATATCTAACAAATGTTAAAAAGGAATTAAAAGTGTTGTATATTTTTATTTTACTAGTAAAAGTGATAGATGTTATTTCGCTTATATACAGTAAAATCTATCTTGACGAAATCATGCAAAGCGGAAATATTAAAATAATTTTAAGATATGCTGTATCAATCTTAATGTTGTACGTTGTAGGATCTATTATTTCTATTCAAACAAAGAAATATAATACAAAATGTATATCAGTGCTTGATTATAAATTAAAGGAAGATTTTTTCGATAAAATACAGAAAAGTCCTTATTTAGTTACAATTAATAATGATTCTACAGATATTTATTTTAGGATGGTAACTGACCTGGCATTGCTATCAAACTATTTTTTTCGATTAGTACTAGAGTTACCAATTAGTATAATATCTATAGTCGCATTTGTGTACATAATGTGGAGCTGGTCAAGGGTACTATTTATATACATATTGGTAATGTCTGTTGTTCACATAATTATATCAATAATAATAAAAAAACCTATAAGAAAAAGCAAAGAGAGATTAATAAACAGTCAAAATATATTTGCAAAAGAAATATCAAACCATTTTAGAGGTATTGAAACAGTAAAAATATATGGTCTAGAAGAAAAGAGAACTGAAAGATTGTCAAATATAATTGAACAAGTGATAAAAAAAACAGTTAGCAATACATATTTAATGGCAATATTAAACTTTGCTTCAGGTTTTTTTGGTCAATTAACATCGGTAGGTTTATTAATTTTAGGTGGAATGCTAATCCATACAAAAAATATATCCTTTGGCGAATTTATTGGATTCTATATGTTGTTAGGACATTTTTCAAGGCAAATAAATATAGCTATTAGTTTCTTATTTACATATGAAGAGGTCAAAGTATCTTATTTACGTTATACAGAATTTATTAAGGAATATGATGATGATGAACTTTTTGGAGGAAGTAAATTTAAATTAGATACAGAGTTAAGGCTTAGTAATTTATCATTTAGTTATAATAGCAAAAGAGAAATTTTAAAGAATACTAATGCCTGTTTTGAAGTGAGTAATGTAATAGGAATTGTAGGTAGAAGTGGAGCAGGTAAGAGCACTTTAGCAAAAATAATATCAAGACTTATAAAGCATAGTAACGGCAATATATATATTGATGGTGTTAAGATAGAGTGCATAAATTATGCTGATTACAAAAAGAATTTAGTATACATTTCTCAGACTCCATATATTGAAGAAGGATCTATAAGGGATAATTTGCTATTGGGAATTAATGAGAACGATTTTGATGAAGATTTTTATTTGCATATAGTACAAAGCATAAAGGTAGACGATATAATACATAAATTGCCAGATGGAGAAAACACAAAAATTGGAATTGGTGGAATTCATCTATCAAATGGAGAGTCTCAGAGAATAACAATAGCTCGAGCCCTTATGAAGAAGCCAAAAATAATTATTCTTGATGAACCGACATCTGCTTTAAACTATGAACATGAAGTTGAAATCATAGAGTATTTAAAAGAATTTGCTATCAAGACAAGGGCTTTAGTACTTATAATAAGTCATAAAGAATCTACACTAAAGTTTTCCGATTCTATCTATGAGTTAGAAGATGGCAAGTTAACTAAAAAACGAAAGAGTTAAAATATTAGATTCTCATGGGTAATGTAAAAAGTTCTATGAAAAAATAAGAGTCAAAAAATAGTGCATCTAAAGCAAATTTCTAGTAGGTTCTCCCGCCACCCTTGACAAAAATAAGAAAATGCTAAAGAAAAATTAACAAGGGCGAAGGGAACTCAAAA